>CAZMQH010000190.1:0-4182 GCA_964568245.1 uncultured Methylomarinum sp. | reverse complement strand
GAGAAATAAAAATCCTGCGAGATCTAGGTACATTATTTATTACTGACTCCCTAACACTATCCCCTTGATAATCAGCATAAAATGTCATTCTTATACTTTCAATACTGTTTTTACCCTGCATTACCATTTCCAAGCTTTTATACCCGCCTTTTTTCCATTCCCTTGGATTCCGCCTATATAACTTAATAGCCATCTCTTTTAGCACCACAAAACACAAGCCGTTAATGAGTTTCCGAAACTAAACTAATATCATTTTTTACGACTGAACTAAGCTCAAAACTACGCCCTTTAACATCACCACTTGAAGCCCCCCCCAGCAAGCAAAGCAACAAAAAAAAATGCGAGTAATACCAAGTTCTTATTAAAATGTTCTTTCACAATTTTTCCAAAAAATGCGTTGAATAATATCTGCAACAGAATTATAGTTACATTTCACTTTTTTACTCCAAATAAATACAATGCCATCATTTGATATTGTTTCTGAGTTCGATACTCATGAAGTTCACAACGCCGTTGACCAAGCCAACAAAGAAGTATCTACTCGTTTTGACTTTAAAGGCTCTAACGCCCAATTTGAATTACAAGAGGGCAGCATTTTAATGAAAGCCGAATCAACCTTTCAGCTAAAACAAATGCTACCCATTCTTTTCGCAAAAATGACAAAACGTGGTGTTGATATTGCCTGCATGGAGTCAGGAAATATACAGGATACAGGTAAAACAGCGCAACAACCGATTACCCTGAACCAAGGCATTGAAACCCCTATTGCCAAGAAAATCGTTACGTTAATTAAAGATAAAAAGCTTAAAGTGCAGACTGCAATTCAGGGTGAGAAACTAAGGGTTACCGGTAAAAAAAGAGATGACTTGCAGCAGGTTATTGCTATGCTTAGAGCCGACGACTCTATTGAATTACCTTTACAGTTTGAAAATTTTAGAGATTAGCGCTGAAAATTTAACCCAAACAACCTTAAATCAGTATAAAACTTCAATAGGTTTTATACTGATTTATTTTTTAACAAGTATTTTTTTCTTATAAAAAAAACAATAATAAATAGAGACAACCAAACAGAAACAAGTGGCCCAATAATACTATTGTAGTAACTGTTGACCAAGTATTCGTAATGCGCGGCATTTTTATTAATATCAAAAAAATCCACACCTATTTTTATTTGCCAGACCCACGCGGCATGACACCCGATACAAATACCAATACTTTCTTTTATTTGTATTCTGATTGTCGCCAAAAACAACCCAACAATAAATAATGCGATAAAAGCTGAGGTGATTTCTGGGTTTAACACATTGGAAAAAGCCTCGGCCATTAACTCAAAACCACTGCTTATTGTCATCTCCTCATAAGGCACCTTAGTTTTTGTTTTAACAAAATGAAAAGCAGCATAATATGTAGAACTTAATATCGCGGCCAAAGCCACCACCATTTTTTTTCTTAAGCCTGCTAATAAAATACCATTAAATAAAGGCTCCTCTCCAAAAGAAACCAGCAGCGCAACTAATAATGCTAGCGAAATCCTTATCGCCCCCTTACTTATCGTCCATTCCCTTGACTCATCAATCACATTAATGTCCAAAGCATAAAGCAGCAACATAACAGGTAACAAACTAACAAAACCTAAAGCAAAACCTTTCAGCACTTGCCTAAAAAATACCGGCCGACGTGAAAACCCAATATCACCCCACGTTAATTTTAAATATCGTCTTAATGGAAAAATACTCAACAGTAAAAATATTTGCGCCCCTTTACTGACTATTTTCCGCATAGAAATAACATCACCTGCAATCATTAAAAATAGGTAACTTAATAAAGCAGAAAGCGCTGCGAATAAAAGCAAAATAAACAGTGGAACCAAGGCGTAATAAACTGTACTTAGAAAACCATTGGCTGTTTTTATATTATCGCCCATTATAAAAAATCTCCCCATAACATTTGCATGGCAGACAAAGCAGACAAAGCCGCCGTTTCTGTTCTTAATATTCGTTTACCCATTCTGACAGGCGTAAAGCCTGCGAAAATAGCTAACTCACGCTCTGCACCAGAAAACCCACCTTCAGGCCCAGACAGCAAAGTCACTTTCATTCTATCCGTATCGGGTGTTAAATCATTTAATGACTTTTCTGCATAAGGGTCTAAAAATATTTTTAAGCCCTGCTGTTCTTCTATCCAGCCTACCATGGCTTGTATTGGACTAATCGTCGGCAATATAGTTCTCCCGCTTTGCTCAGTGGCATGTTGAACTATATTTTTCCAATGCTGTAACCTTTGCTGCTTCTTATCTGCTTTAAACTTTACCACACAACGCTCAGTTATTAAGGGCGATATATTATTAACCCCAAGCTCTACAGCCTTCTGTACAGCCCAATCCATTCTATCTCCACGAGAAACTCCCAAACCTAATGTCACATGAAGTGGCGACTCAACAACCCTGTCAACCAGTTCACCAATTAACACGGTTACTCGTTTTCGACTAACTTCTTGAATAACACATAAATACTCCCCACCCCACCCATTAAAGAGCATGATTGACTGATCTTTTTTCAATCTCAATACGGTTCTTACATAGTGAGCATTATCAGTTTTCAATTCAATTTTTTGCCCTTTATTTAAGGTATCTGGGGTATAGAGTCTAGAAATTCGCATAATTTATTTTAAATAGAACAAACACAAAAAAGGGGCTTGCCGCCCCTTTTCTCATTTATTATTCGCTATAAAAACCTTAATAACGATAATGATCTGGTTTATATGGACCGTCTACAGGAACATTTATATATTTAGCTTGCTCTGCTGTCAACTCGGTTAGATTAACACCAATTTGTTGTAAGTGTGACCTTGCAACTTTCTCATCTAATTTCTTCGGCAAGATATAGACTTCATTTTTATAATCAGCTGAATTTTTCCATAACTCTATTTGAGCTAATACTTGATTACAAAATGAGTTAGACATAACAAAACTAGGATGCCCTGTCGCACAACCCAAATTCACCAAACGCCCTTCAGCCAAAATAATTAAACGCTTTCCATCAGGAAAAATCACATGATCCACTTGAGGTTTAATATTTTCCCAAGTGTATTGGCGTAAAGATGCAATTTCAATTTCTGAATCAAAGTGGCCAATATTACAGACAATAGCGTTATTTCTCATAGCCGCCATATGCTCATGAGTAATAATATTAAAATTACCTGTTGCAGTCACAAAAATATTAGCTAAAGGCGCAGCTTCTTCCATTGTGACAACACGAAAACCCTCCATAGCCGCTTGCAATGCACAAATAGGGTCGATTTCTGTTATCAAAACCGTCGCACCTAAACCACGCAATGATTGAGCACAACCTTTACCTACATCACCATAACCACCAACAACTGCAATTTTACCTGCAATCATCACATCAGTTGCTCGTTTAATACCATCAACCAATGATTCACGACAACCATATAAATTATCAAATTTAGACTTAGTTACCGAATCGTTAACATTAAATGCGGGTGTTTTTAAGGCGCCTTTCGCAACCATTTCATATAAACGCAACACACCTGTGGTTGTTTCTTCAGATAAACCTTTAACATCAGCCATTAACTCTGGAAATTTGTCATGCATCATGACGGTTAAATCACCACCATCATCCAGAATCATATTGGGACGCCAGCCATCAGGCCCAACAATAGTTTGCTCGATACACCATTCCGCTTCTTCTTCTGTTTCACCTTTCCAAGCAAATACTGGAATTCCAGCTTCAGCCATTGCGGCTGCGGCATGATCCTGAGTAGAGAAAATATTACAAGATGACCATCTAACTTCTGCACCTAGTGCAGTTAAAGTTTCAATCAAAACAGCTGTTTGAATAGTCATATGTAAACAACCAGCGATTCTTGCACCTTTTAAAGGTTGTTCTGTGCCATATTCTTCACGTAATGACATTAACCCTGGCATTTCTGTTTCGGCAATCGCAGTTTCTTTACGACCCCATTCAGCCAATGACATATCAGCAACTTTATAATCTTGTGAACTCATTTTTTTTCCTAATAAATAGACTTAAAGAACAATAATTGATTAACTATTAGTAACTACTCAGCATGATTGCAATTACTCTAAAAGACCTCTCTTGCTGGATGCCTACATGGATGTAGGTAAATAGAGCAATGCAGGAGCAATTGCCGAGAGGGCTT
>CAZMQH010000189.1:0-4214 GCA_964568245.1 uncultured Methylomarinum sp. | reverse complement strand
ATTTTAACCTACCATTTTATGATTTTCTCGCCCTACCCATTTATACGCAATAATTAAAGCAATAAAACAACTTGCGGCAGCCATTGAATAGACAATCTCTGCACCATATAATTCCCAATAATAGCCACTGTATAAACTGCCAATCATTCCACCTAATCCAAAACTTAAACTGCTATATAAAGCTTGTCCCTTACCTTGGTGATGATCTCCAAAATATTTATGCACTAAATGTATCGCCACAACATGTGATGAACCAAAAGTTGCAGCATGCAGTATTTGCGCAAAGGCCATAAGGGGTAAAGACTCCACATAAAAAGCAATCAATAACCAGCGAAAAATACTTAAGAATATACTCACCAATAAAATATTGCGTAAAGAAACCCATTTAAGCATTTGTTTCATAAACACAAACAAGATGACTTCTGCAAAGACACCTAATGCCCATAATAATCCGATAACTGAGGATGAGTAATTAAATTGGTTTAAATAAATCGAATAAAATACATAATAAGGGCCATGGGCTAACTGCAACAACATATAAACAAAAAAGAAAGCAATAATTTCAGGTTTCTTGATTATTTTAAAAACCCCAATGGGGGCTTTTGTTTTATGAACCGACTTGGTTTCAGGCGTGATCAAACTCACCAGCCAGATCATAGATAATAAACATATAATGATTTCTGGAAGATAATCAATTGTTAGGATATCAACCAGCCAGCCAATGCATAACACAGTAACAATAAAGCCAACCGACCCCCAAAGCCGTATTTGACTATAACGATGCGGTTCTTTTTTCAAATGAAATAAAGTGGCCGCTTCAAATTGAGGTAAAGCAGCATTCCAAAAAAAACTAAAGCCTATGGTTATCATTGCTACCCAAAAGTAGCTATCATTAAAAAAGTATCCTGAAAAAATAACCGCTGCAAAAAAAGAGGCTATCCGAATAACGCTTAGGCTTTTTCCAGTGTAATCTGCTATCCAGCCCCATAAATTAGGTGCAATAATTTTTGTTGCAACCATCAATGCAGATAATTCACCTATCTCAAGTGCATTAAATTTTATATGCTCTAAATAAAGACTCCAGTAGGGTAAAAAACCACCTAAAGCTGCAAAATAAAAAAAATAAAAACTGGACAGTCGCCAGTATGGAATAGCCATCACTTATCTTAAAACAGGCAAACCAGAATCTACATCAATATTTTGTGCTCGATGGCGCATTAAATGATCCATAATGGTAATCGCCATCATGGCTTCTGCAATGGGTGTTGCTCGAATGCCCACACACGGGTCATGTCGTCCTTCTGTAATGACATCAATTGCTTCGCCTTTAGTGTTAATGCTTTTACCTGAGATTCGTAAACTAGAGGTTGGTTTTAAAGCAATACTAGCCACAATATCTTGCCCTGTTGAAATTCCCCCTAAAACACCACCGGCATGATTACTTAAAAACCCTTCTGGTGTTATTTCATCTCTAAAATAGGTACCTTTACTGGCGATACAATCAAAGCCATCACCAATTTCTACACCTTTTACTGCATTAATGCTCATTAAACTGTGTGCTAACTCTGCATCAAGCCTATCAAAAATAGGTTCACCTAAACCAGGAGGTACATTAGTCGCAATCACTTCAACTTTTGCCCCAATGGAATCCCCTTCTTTTCTAAGTGCATCCATAAAATTTTCCATTTCTACAATCTTATCGGCGTCAGGACAGAAGAAAGGGTTTGTTTCAACAATACTCAAATCAACTTTCTCAACTTTAATAGGGCCTAATTGAGATAAATAACCGTGTATCTCAATATTAAACTTTTCTTTGAGATATTTTTTAGCAATAGCACCTGCGGCTACTCGCATGGCTGTTTCACGAGCGGATGAACGCCCTCCCCCTCTATAATCTCTAAAGCCATATTTATGTTGATAAGAATAATCAGCATGACCAGGACGAAAGCTTTCTGCAATTTTAGTGTAATCTTTAGAGCGTTGATCGGTGTTTTCTATGATTAAGCCAATGGGCGTGCCCGTGGTTTTCCCTTCAAACACACCCGATAGAATTTTAACCTGATCAGCCTCTCTTCTTTGTGTAGTATGTCTTGAGGTGCCTGGTTTTCTTCTATCTAAATCAAATTGTAGATCTGCTTCTGTTAACGAAATACCTGGAGGGCAGCCATCCACTGTACATCCTAAAGCCAATCCATGACTTTCCCCAAATGTAGTGACTGTAAATAATTTTCCTATTGAATTGCCTGACATATTAAATTTTAGATAAAAAAAGTTGATGGTATTGTTGAACTTGTTCAGCAGTTAGAAGAAAAACCCCATCACCACCGCGTTCAAATTCAAGCCAGTAAAAAGGTATTTCCGAAAATAGTTGTTGTAAGGTTTCTGCGCTACTGCCTACTTCAATAATTAAAATACCCTGTTCAGATAAATAATCATTAGCATCCGCCAAAATACGAATCACTAAATCCAAGCCTGAAACTCCACCTATAAAACCCATTTCAGGTTCTTTATGATATTCAGAGGGTAACGCTTCCCATTCCTGTATTGCAACATAGGGAGGGTTGCTTACTATGATATCGTATGGTTTTTTAGGTAATTGATCAAAGAGGTCTGATTGATACAATCCCAATTCATCAGAGAGCTCATGCTTTTCCAAGTTGATGTTTGCTACTTCTATAGCCTCATCAGAAAGCTCAACTGCATCAATCTGTGCTTCGGGAAAGGCATAAGCACAAGCTATGGCAATGCATGCACTGCCTGTACATAAATCCAGTACATTAAACACCTGATCTTCATCAACCCAAGGAGAAAATCGTTGTTCAATTAATTCTGCAATAGGTGACCGCGGGACTAAAACTCTACTATCAACATAAAATGATAAGCCTGCAAATAAAGCCTCATGCGTTAAATAGACTACAGGTATACGCTCTTTAATACGCCTATTTAATAATTGAACTACCTTTTCACGTTCTGCAACCGTTAAAGTAGCGGCCATATAACATTCATCAAGATTATATGGCTGAAACAAGGCATGTAAAACAAGCGTGGCTGATTCGTGCAAAGGGGTTGCTATCCCATGCCCTAAAAAAACCTCATTTTCAGATAGCTGACTAGCCCCCCAACGAATATAGTCTCTAATAGTTTGTAACGTTGTGATAATATCAACTTCAGTCGTTGCTTGCTGTTTACTCATTTAATTTAAGCTAAATCTTAACGAAAATAACAATTCTAAACTAAAATCAAATTTAGAAGTGAGGATTTAATATAATCCTTGCCATTGGCTGCTGATTTTAATTCTCATAAGCCTGTTTAAGGCCTCAATTTTTTCTTATATGTCATCTACAGATAGCATTTCCAAAGCCGCTGTTAATTTAGCTAAAAACCGTTTACTTATTGATTGTTATAATTTTATGCAATCCGATAAACTTGCCTTACCGACTATTCCCGACGTTTCTTTTAAAATCCGTCGGGCCATTAATGATGATAAAGCAAATAACACTAAAATCGCACGAGTGGTACAAACTGATCCATCCATTACTGCGCGCTTAATCCAAATATCAAACAGCCCGCTTTATCGAGGCCGGCGAAAAATTGAAAGTTGCCCAGAAGCCTTAACCCGCATTGGACTTAAAGCATCTCAGGATATTATCACTGCTTTTGCGATGAAAGCCGTGTTTAATGCAAAATCGCCTCTGATTAGAAAAAAAATGCAAGATTTATGGGCGCACAGTAGTTATGTTGCTTCTATTAGTGCTGTATTTGCTCATAAAACACCAGGGTTTGATCCAGATAGAGCTATGTTGGCGGGCCTGATACATGATATTGGCGTAGTTCCCATTCTAACTTATGCAGATAAACACCCTGATATTTTAGTTAATCCCAGAGATTTGGCTGAAACAGTCAAAAAATTGCGTGTTGAGATTGGTATTCAAATTATAAGAAAGTGGGATTTCCCCAGTGATTTTGAAGATGTTATTACCCATGCTGAAAATTGGCGTAGAGATGGAGGCAGTGAACCAGACTACAGTGATATTGTGATGATATCGCAACTGCATAGTTATATAGGTAAGGTTGATATTAAAAAAATGCCTAAAATGGATGAATTACCAGCCTACCAAAAATTGGTATCAGGTAATTTGGATATAGATCAAAGTATTAATATACTGGATAAAGCAAAAGAAGAAATTGAACATATTAGGTTAATGTTGAGTTAA
>CAZMQH010000188.1:0-4261 GCA_964568245.1 uncultured Methylomarinum sp. | reverse complement strand
TTACCTTATACCCTAACTTTTCTATTTTCTCAGCAAAAGCTTGCATTTGTTGGTCATCTACTTTATTCAACTGTTTAGCTTCTGGCTGTAACGACGGTCTCGCCAGTGTATACAGCATAACTTTATTAAGTTTTAGCTTATTAATTTTTAAAAATTTAAGATAAGCTAGGCGTTCTTGCTCAGCCTGTTCAGCAGATAAAAAATCAACCATGCAAGTTTGCAATTTTGTCTCACACAGCTCAGTAGTCAGCTTTAAATTAGCTAAGGCTTTTTCTGCTGTTTGTTTGTTATCATTAATTTTCTTTCGGCCCATGGTAGTGACACTATCTAATTTAAACCAGACTTCCCCGTTATAACTATTGAATATTTTTAACCCTGCCTGAACACCTTGTTGATGCATTAAACTGCCATTGCTAATTAACACAAACTTACTATTTGGAAAAACAGCCATTTCCACAGCAATTTGACCAATTAGCTCAATTGCCCGACCAAAGCCTTTTAAACTGGTAGGCTCTCCATTACCCGAGATAGCAATATCCTTAATCACACGATGTTGCTCAGGCACGTCATATTGTTGATAAAAATCGCCTTCTAACACCTGCTTTAAAAAAAACCATAGCTCTTGTTCCAACAATTCAAAATCCATTTCAGGCGCAGCACCACGAACCAAATCAGGCACTTGGCAATAAACACAACGCCAGTTACAAGCATTATTGGTATTAAAATTAATACCAATTGACAGACCTCCTGCTCGTCTGGAAATAACCGGATAGACATACTTCAATCCGGCAATATTTCTACTATGGTCAGTTGTGGTTAATTTTTGGCTCATGGATATTAAGAATAAGGATAATTCATGGTATTCTAACCGCTTCAAATTATTAATGCTTTATGGAGTTAGATTATGAGCGAAAGAATTATAATGCGTACAGGTGAATCACTTGTTGCAGGTGGACCACCAGGAACAGCAGCGGAACCAGAAATCGTTATCGGTGAATTAGACGGTCCAGTAGGAACTGCAATAGCAACTTTAACAGGTGATCAAGCAAGCGGACACTCAAAAGTATTTGCTATTTTAAACACTGACATTCAAGTTCGCCCTGTTACATTAATGGTGAGCAAAGTAACCGTAAAGAACTCACGTTACACTAATATCTTAATGGGTACAGTTCAGGCTGCGATTGCTAACGGCGTTTTAGATGCTGTTCGTGCTGGCGACATCCCTAAAGAAAAAGCTAACGACTTAGGAATTATCTGTTCAGTTTGGTTAAATCCAAGCGTTGCGACTGATGATAACTTAGATCACCAAATCTTATTTGATATTCATCGTAAAGCGACTGCTCAAGCAATTCATAAAGCAATGAACAATGAGCCTGGTATCGACTGGTTATTAGATAACCAAGACAAAATTACCCATAAGTATTTCCAAATGGGATTAGACGGGAAAATTTAATCCGTTTGCTTAGGCAACTGGAAATAAATAACCCACCCATTTTGCGAAGTATTTTTGTTTGTATTCAGTCTTATTGCGTAGGACGCATAGCAAGCTATGTAACCGAAGCAACAAGACTGAATACGGACAAAAAGACAAGTAAGCTGGGTGGGTTATTTGCTTCCAGTTGCCTTAATGGTTTTGAGGGGAATTTTTGCCCCTCAATTCTATATTGCTAAATCCAGTTGGCCAACCTCATGACTTACTTTGGCCAGCCAATTAAGCCATCCGTACCCAGAAAAAAACTTAGAAAATATAATTTCATGACCTCAGCACCTATTTATATCGGTATTATTTTGATTGTTTTAGCTGCAACCTGGCTGTTGAACAAACGATTTGATGATGATCCAATCAAAGATTTCTTTCGACTGATTGCGGCAGTAATCGCAACATTAGGCATATTATTCTTTTGGCATTGGATTTAACTTCTATGGAAAGGATTACCCACTTATTCTTGGAATGATCCTATTTCACTATTTTTAATCTCTGAACCCTTTGCAAAACCTTACCCGTTATTTGACACTCAAACGGGCTACCAACAATTAGATGAGCGTATTGCAAAAACACAGGCAAAAGGAAAGGAATTACTTTTAGTTCTTAAGTACCCTGAATTACCTTTGCACAATAACGCTTCTGAATTAGGCGCACGCGTTCAAGCCAGAGCACGTGACATTAGTTTGCATACAATGTCAGAAGACGGTACGAAAATAAAAGATACGTTTATGACCATTAGCCAAACGGCTAAAAAACTTGGTGTTAGGACTTATGACTATATTCGAGACAGAGTCAGTGGCAAATTAGAATTGCCGTCACTTGCGCAATTGATTCATGAAGCATCTCAAGAAAATTTTGTTATCCCCTAGAACTTATAGCGGATACCAATATTCAGTCTCTAAGTTTTCAAATAGTCTAACTGTATAACATACTTTTAGCTCACGATTAACTACCATCAGAATCTACATTTCAATATTCTCAGGTGCTACTCTTAGCACTTCTTCTATTGAGGCAATACCTTCTATTATCTTCTCTACACCACTAAACCTTAGCGTTTTCATCCCGTCTTTTATCGCTAATTTTGTAATGGTATTAGCATCGCAATTTTCTGTAATTTGCTTTTGAATTGACGGGGTGTTTTTAAATAACTCATAGATCCCTACACGCCCTAAATATCCAGTATTACGACAGCCTGCACACCCAGCCGCCTGATAAATAATTTCTGGTTTTTTTATGCTAAAAGGTTGAGTTAAATCAGCCCATTGTTCATCAGATACAGTGTGCTTACTTTTACAATTTGGACACAAAGTTCTAATTAATCGCTGAGCCATAATTCCCAGTAAGGTTAATTTTACTAAGTATGATTTCACTCCAAGTTCTAATAGACGTGTAATGGCTGAGGGGGCATTATTGGTGTGCAGTGTTGATAAAACTAAATGTCCTGTTAAAGAGGCTTGTATTGCCATTTCAGCGGTTTCTAAATCTCGAATTTCGCCGACCATAATAATATCGGGATCTTGTCGCATTAGGGTTCTAATCCCGGTGGCGAAGTCTAAATCGATTTTATTATCCACCTGCATTTGATTAAAACTAGGCTCAATCAACTCAATAGGGTCTTCTACTGTACATAGATTAATTTCAGGGGTTGCTAGCTGTTTTAATGTTGAATATAAAGTGGTAGTTTTACCTGAACCTGTTGGCCCAGTGACTAAAACAATACCGTGTGCTTGATGCGTCATTTCCATCCACATCTGCTGCTCTCTTGCATTAAACCCTAGCGCGGTAAAATCTTTTAATAATACTTCAGGGTCAAAAATACGCATAACGACTTTTTCACCAAAAGCAGTTGGCATTGTGGATAACCGTAATTCAATTTCTGTTTTATCATTTAGCGTTTTTAGTCGCCCATCCTGAGGCCTTCGCTTTTCAGCAATATCCATTCTACCAAGAATTTTAATACGGCTAATAACAGCGCCCATCACGGGTGTTGGTATTTGATAAACTTGATGCATAACACCATCAATACGGAAGCGTACATTACTTTTGTCACGCCTTGGTTCTAAATGAATATCACTGGCACGTTGGTCAAAGGCATATTGTAATAACCAGTTGACTAAATTAACAATATGTTGGTTATTGACCTCTAAATCACTTTTCTTTCCAAGTTCGACTAACTGCTCAAGGTTATTTAATTGGCCATTATTTTCTACCGCTCTATTAGAGGCTCGTTTAACCGACTTAGAAAAATCATATAGCTCACTGATATAGCGTTTTATATCTTTAGCACTTGCCAGCACTCGGTTAAACTGCTTATTATGTAAGTGATTAAGATCTTTCTCCCACTCACGTATAAATGGCTCGGAAACGGCTACAGTAATAACATCGCCTTCCACTTTAACAGGCAAAATATTAAACCTTTCCGCATAAGGCTGGGTACAAATTGCGGTGACAGCTGCTACATCAATTTTTAAAGGGTCAATATTAAAAAAGGGTAAAGAAACACGAGAGGCTAACCACTCATTTAACTTTTCTTTAGTAAATTTTTTACTTAAATGCATCTCTTTTTCAGCTTGATAGTCACAAATTATTTCAACTATCTCTTTTTCTCTATTTTCCCAACGGGCTGAGTATATCCTGATTGATTCTTCTTCAGTGTCTGAAATCAATTGATCTTGATTTAACCAGCTCAAAACTTCATCAATGATTAGCTTTCTTTCTGAATCTAGATTTACATGTTCCATAATTTCGTTGTATAAAAAATCCCTGTGTTAACAG
>CAZMQH010000187.1:0-4276 GCA_964568245.1 uncultured Methylomarinum sp. | reverse complement strand
ATATTCATTACTTGCAAGTCCCTTATTAAATAAGCTGTTGTAGCCTTGATGGAACGAAGTGTAATCAAGGTTCTCAGGGTTTACCAAATTTTCAGAGAACTGTGCTCTTAAGAAAATACAATTAACTTAACGGTTTAAACAGTTCCGTTAAATCATCTGAGGTTAGTTTTGACGATTGTTCTTTTTTACCCCCGTTATAAATACTGTCTGCTAAGGCCTTTTTCTTCTCTTGCATAGCTAGAATTTTTTCTTCTACGGTATTTTCAGTTATTAGTTTATACACAAAGACAGGTTTATCCTGGCCTATTCGATGCGCCCTATCCGCAGCCTGTGTTTCTGCTGCTGGGTTCCACCATGGATCATACATAATCACCGTATCAGCTTCGGTTAGATTTAACCCCACCCCACCTGCTTTTAAGCTAATTAAAAACACATCCGCCTCACCGCTTTTAAAGCGTTCTATGGCTTCATCACGTTTTTTGGTTTGCCCTGTTAATTTACTGTATTCAATATTTCTAGCCGTAAGCTCTTTCTCTATTAAGCTGATCATTCTAGTAAACTGAGAAAATACCAGAATACGTCGCCCTTCCTCTAACTGCTCAGGTAACATTTCCATCAATAAATCTAGCTTTGCAGATTCAGTGACTTTTTTAGCTTGAGTTAACGATAAGGTGCGAGGATCACAACAAGTTTGTCGTAATTTTAATAGTGCATCTAAAATAGTAATATGACTGCGCGCCAAACCTTTATTGGCGATAGCATCCCGCACTTTTTTCTCCATGGTAATACGGATAGATTCATAAAGTGCAGCTTGCTTATCGTGCAAAGGAACTGATCGAATAATTTCAGTTTTAGGGGGCAATTCTGTTGCCACTTCCTGCTTAGTTCTTCGTAGCATAAAGGGCCGCAGTCTTTTTGATAAACGCACTCTTTGCTCGGCATCCCCATGCACTTCAATAGGGGTTCTATAGGTTTTTTTAAAGAACGAGCTATCACCTAAAAAGCCTGGCATTAGAAAATCAAACTGCGCCCATAACTCACCCAAATGGTTTTCCATTGGTGTACCGGTTAGGCATAAGCGATGATTTGCCTTTATTTCTCTTACTGTTCGGGCCGCTTGAGATTTAGGATTTTTAATCATTTGTGCTTCATCTAACACCAAATAATGATACTCAACAGCAACTAAAGTCTCTTTATCCCTGGGCAATAAAGGATAGGTTGTTAGTACTAAATCTGAGTCTTTGATTTTATCAAAATCCTGTTTACGATCAGCCCCTTGTAAAGTAAGCACCTTTAAATCAGGTGTAAAGCGAGCAGCTTCTCTACGCCAGTTTCCCATTAAGCTGGTCGGCGCAACAATCAGACAAGGACTGGTCATTCGGCCCGCCTCTTTTTCTAATAATAAATGCGCCAGTGTTTGCACTGTTTTACCCAAGCCCATATCGTCAGCCAGAATACCTGCAAAATTATATTCCCGTAAAAACTGCAGCCAATTTAAACCTTGTTGTTGATAATCCCTCAATGTGGCATTAAGTCCTTTGGGTATTGCAACATCCGCAATGCCTTTAAAGTCCTTTAACTTTTTACCTGTTTCAAGTAGTTTTTTTCCACCGCTAATACTAAACACACCATAATTGCCAGAATCTACATCTGCCAGTAACGCTGCGTTAAACTTGGATAAAGTTAGAGATCCATTGTCATTAACCGAGGCATTATCAAAAAGCTCATAAATAATATCCAAAAAAGGTTTTAACTGGCTGGAAGGGATATTGATATAAGTATGCTCCCCTATCGGTATACTGAGGCCTTCTGGCAAATCATTTCTATCATATTCTTCTAAAGCTGGCATGATTAAAGGTAACAGCGGCATAAATTCCCCATTAACCTTAACCTTAAAATTCATTTCAAACCAATCATTATGGCTTTCGTCAACCTCGGCGTGCCAGTCATCGGTTACTTGAAAATTAAGTTTGAAACTCTCCGCTATTTCAATAACCCAGCCTTGTTGTTCTAGCTCAGGAATAACATTGTCAATAAAATCAGCCCAACGGTTGGCACTATTAATAACACTGCCATCTGCAGGACTAATAAAAAGTAGTTCTTGTATATCCCTTAATTCCGCAGTAGAAAAGCCAAGTTCAACAAACTGAGCGAGATACCTATACTCTGCATCGGTATCTCGCTCTATCCTATAAAAGGTTTCACCTACCTGAATAAAGCCATAAGGCTCAGGAGAGGTTGCCGAGATTGTTTTATCATCGTAATTAAAATTTAATTGAATAAAATGGGCATACTGAGTCGGACTAACTTGATAACCAAATAAAGTCAGTTTTGGAATAGGCGATACGCCAGATATATCCGTCAACTCAACCTTTTTAGGTGCTGGTAAAGGGATAGAGGGGAATTCTAAGGTTAAACGCTGGCTAAACTCATTAACATGTTGCTCTGGAACGGCAGGAATAGCGAGTATTTTTTTCAACTGCTCTGGAGAAATATTTAAGGCTTCAATTGCGCCTAATAGAGACTGTTTCTTATCCAAATATAATGGAGGGTCTGTCAATATCAACATAGCGTCTGGCTCAACTTTTACATTCAGTTTATAGTCTGTTTTTTGTTGTTGCCATAAAAATTCAAGAGCCCGTTCATCACCTAACTGTAATACAGCTGATTGGTGCGTTTGCCAAAATAAACGACCTGTCTGCAAAATTTTAGTGAGTGCTAAAGCACCCGCACTACCCACTATCTCAGATACACCCTGATAAGTAGAATCTAGACTTGTTAGTAATTGAGCAATTTCTTCATCGACAGCTTGCAAATAACTAGAAAAACCATAGCTATAGCGCAAATTATTTATGCTGGTTTTTCGTCCCTTATTAAGTCCACCTTTTTTATTTTCTTTAGTAATAACATAATCCAGAGTAAAGGTATAACCTGTTTTCCCTGGCTTTAGTATGTAGGCAATAAACTCCTGACTGCTATCTTGTATCACTTCAGGTGTATCAAAATCATCCAGCCACTCAAAACAAGAAGGTACGGCTGCGGAGGATTGCGGTCCTTGAGCTGACAGCCCCATAAATTCTATACAGGCAGCGGCAATATGCTTGCAATTAAATTGCATCGGGCATGAACAATCCCCATCGATAGCAACAGCAGAATAATCTTTTCGCCAGTCTAATCGAATAGATTGCTCATAAAAGCTACTCCTACTCCCCTCGGTTACTGTTTGAAAGACTGTGTGAAATGCACCATCCTCAGCAACCTTCAACTCAAATACACGATCCTCATCATAATATCGTTTCCCTCGAGCATAATAAGTATCGCCACACGCATGACGGATATCTGATTGCAGTATTCTTTTTTGTTTGTTCATCATTGACCCCAGACTATTCTTTTCTTAACTGCTTTAAAAACACAAAGCTAATAAAAAGCAGCAGTAAAACGGAAATCGCCACTAATACCAAAGCAAAGGGCACGCCTACAAAAAAAGCAAACTGCTGTTCGGTGATGGTTCCGTCAACCGCATGCAACCTTAACTTAATCGCATGAATATCACGGGATTGAATATCCGCTTCAATAGAAACCACTTGCTTGGCAAAATATTGAATAGGTAACTGCTTAACAACGGTGTAAGCATCATCTGATTTTATTAATAAACCCAACCAAGAATTACGCTTTAACAATGAGATTTCCACTCCCATTCCTGTTAAATCAGTTGAAGTTGAGTCCAATTTAATAATAGTTTGCCCCAAATGAGGATAATGTCGACAATAATGTTTATCAGGGTCTCGCCCTTTAAACTGATAGCCAGTTAGCCTAAGCTCTACATCGCCGATTGAAACCAAGCATTCATCATTGCCATGTGAACCGTCATGAGCAAAAGCGGTTGTAACAAAAAATAGCAGTAGACTCTGGATAAATATAACTTTTAGCACGTTACTTTTTCTCGTTTTTTATAATTAAGACTTAATCTATTATACGCAGAAAAAACTGTCACTATTTTTCACTGAGTGAAAAATAAGCAAATTGTACTTGATTAAATTATATTTTCAAAAATGAGTGAGTATTTTAATTATTCTGACAGATTAATCATGATTTGTAGGAGCGTCCGCCCTCGGCGCGAATAAAATAAGGCTCTGTTCTCTCATAAATTGCGCCGTGGGCAGACGGGCGCTCCTACAATATTGCTGTTAAATTAAAGAGACTAAATTGAATAACTTCCTAAAACCCAATGTTCCAGTTTTTAATTGTTGCTTTTGTGAAATGCTAGTTCCCACGC
>CAZMQH010000186.1:0-4286 GCA_964568245.1 uncultured Methylomarinum sp. | reverse complement strand
AATAAGAAAACTGTTGCCAAACCTAAGAAAGCTAAAAACCCGATACAATCTGTCACTGTAGTTAACAACACCCCACCCGCTAAAGCAGGATCGATTCCCATTTTATCTAATGTCATTGGAATAGTTGCACCCGCCAAGGCAGCACACACCAAGTTAATCACCATCGCAGCACCCAGCAACATACCCAAGTCCATACTTTGGAACCAGATACTCGCTATAATCGCTACTACAACTGCCCACAAGATGCCATTAACTACACCGACAGACAATTCTTTAAACAATAACTGCTTTGCATTTGAATGACTTACTTGCCTTAATGCTAACCCTCTTACCACCAAGGTTAGCGTTTGACTTCCTGCAATCCCCCCCATACTTGCGACAATTGGCATTAATACGGCCAAGGCGACAATTTCTTGCAAAGTAGCTTCAAACAGACCAATAACCCATGAAGCCAAAAATGCTGTTACCAAATTTACACCTAACCATACCGCTCGTCGTTTTGCACTAGTCATAACAGGCGCAAACATATCCTGCTCTTCATCCAAGCCAGCCATACTCATAATAGAATGATCGGCTTCTTCCCGAATAATTCCAACGACATCATCAATAGTGACACGCCCCATTAACCTTCCATTCTCGGCAATAATTGGCGCTGAAAGCATTTGCCTTTGCTCAAACATCATGGCGACATCATGAGCCGGCATTAAATATGAAATTCCTTTAATCCTACTATCCATGGCATCTTGAACTTTTGTTGCAGGGTCATTTGAGAGTAAATCAGATAATGCCAATACCCCCAATAAATGATCAGAACGATCAACAACAATCAAACTATCTGTTGAGGTTGGCATATCACCGCGCTGATGCAAATAACGCATAACCACTTCAAGAGTAACATCAGGGCGTATAGTTAAAACATCCAATGACATTAAGCCACCTGCCGTATGATCATCATAAGATAAAACAGATTCCAAGCGATTCCTTTCATGAACCCCTATAGATTCCATTACTTCAGAAAGCAATGGCTCTGGCAATACATGTAACAAATCCACCATATCATCAGACTCAAGATTCTCAGTCGCTTTAATTAAATCTTTTCTATCCGTTATTTTAAGCAAGCCCTGACCAACTTCAGTATGCACTCTTACCAAAATTTCGCCCATCACACTTGGAGGCATCACTTGCCAAATCAAAGTTCGCCGCTCAACATCTAGAGCCTCCAGTATATTAGCTGTTTCAGCTGGATATAGAGAATGAACAAAATCCCTGATTTCAATCCGTGAACCAGCCTCTAATAACTCAGACGCTTGAACTAATAAATTTTCATTTTTTTCTTGGTTTAGAATTGATGATGGCATAGGTAAGTTGATGAAAGTAAAAAAAGGGCTTAAGAGCGTGTATTATTAAATACTCACTCTTTAATGGTATTTTAATAAATTTGGCCACTCTCAAAAGGTATCTTAAGTACCCACATTCAACATTCAATGTAGATACTTACTCCAGAGTTAATTAATGCAACTCTCTATGGCGAACAATCACATTTAAGTCGCTTTTTTTAAAATACTTAGCGAGCATTTCAACCAAATAAACAGAACGATGCTGACCTCCAGTACAGCCAATGCCAACAGTCAAATAACTGCGATTGTCCATATCAAAACGAGGCACCCATTTCTCAAGAAACAAACAAACATCTTGAAATAATAACTGAGCATCTTCTGATTTATTTAAAAATTCTATAATAGGTTTATCTTTTCCAGTAAAACCTCGTAGTGCAACATCCCAATAGGGGTTAGGCAGGCACCGTACATCAAACATAAAATCCACATCAAGAGGGACTCCATGCTTAAAACCAAAAGATTGAAATTGCAATGACAAATGCTGCTCATCACCTTTATCAACTTGGTTTTTTACTAATTCTCGTAATTTCTGAACGGCTGTTCGACTTGTATCCAAAACAACATCAGCATGTCTTAATACTACTTTTAACATCTCTTTCTCAATACTCAACGCTTCTTTTAAAGCAACTTGAGAATTGGTTAAAGGATGTTTTCTTCGTGTTTCACTGTATCTTTTAAGCAGGATATCTTCTTCTGCTTGTAAAAATATTATTTCACAATCAATCTTTTGCTGACGAATAGCACTTAAAATATCAGAAAAAAACAGTAAGCTTTTACTCTGATTCCTAGCATCAATCCCTATCGCCGTTTTTTCATACGTCGACGGGTCTGCCGGCATAACCTGACTGGCAAAACCTAGCAGTAAAGTAATTGGTAGATTATCGATACAATAATATCCACAATCTTCCAAAGTATCTAAAACAATACTTTTACCCGACCCAGAAAGCCCACTAACAATTAACAGTTTCATCTCTTTTATAAAATAAAGGCGAAAGATAATACCTTCCGCCTTTTAATATCTATCTATGACTTCCTGTTTTTTCTTTATGTTTGATAATTTGACGATCTAATTTATCAACCATACCATCGATTGCTTGATACATATCAGATTGTGTATCATCAGCAAATAATTTTGCACCACTCACCTGCACTGTGGCTTCAGCTTTTTGCTCAAGTTTTTCTACAGTTAAAATAACATGTACATCAGTTACATTGTCAAAATGACGTTTTAGTTTACCTATTTTTTCTTCTACATGGGTTCTTAATGAATCCGTAACCTCTACATGGTGACCCGTTACACTTACTTGCATGGAATACTCCTTATTAAAAAACTTTCTATCAATCGTCATAAAAGACGCTTCCTTTGACTTGATGAAGGAATTGATAGTGCCTCACGATACTTAGCAACCGTTCGCCTAGCAACATTTATCCCCCTCTCCTTTAAAATATCTGACATTTTACTATCACTTAGTGGTTTTGCCAGGTTTTCACTGTCAACCATTTCTTTTATAAATGCTCTAATTGCTGTTGCAGAGCATGTTCCTCCATCCTCTGTTGAGACATGGCTAGAGAAAAAATATTTAAATTCTACTATACCATTAGGTGTATGCATATATTTCTGAGTCGTTACTCGCGATATTGTTGACTCATGCAATTCTAATTCTTCTGCAATATTTCTTAACACCATCGGCTTCATTGCAATTGCACCATGCTCAAGAAACCCAGTTTGTTTTTCAACAATACTTTTAGCCACTCGCAATAAAGTATCATTTCGACTATGCAAACTTTTTATAAACCATTGAGCTTCTTGCAAATGCTCTTTCATACTGGTATTTTCTTTACTATTATCAGCTCTTTTTATCATGCCAGAATAAACAGAATTTACACGCAGTTTGGGTGAAATTTCTGGATTTAGACCTACGACCCATACCCCTTTGCGCTTCGAAACAAAAACATCAGGCACTATATACGTAGAATTCTCTGTTTCAATTTTTGCCCCTGGTTTTGGATCCAACGTACGAATTAACACAATAACTTCTGCCAACTGGAATTCAGACAAACTAAGTTTACGCATCAATTTTGCTTGATCCTGTGCAGCCAACAAGTCAAGATGCCGCCGCACTAACTCTATCGCTTCTTCCTTATAAGCAACTGAATCAGCTAATTGTTTTAATTGAATTAATAAGCAGTCACCTAAATTTTTAGCAGCAATACCAAGAGGATCAAAATTCTGCACTCGATGTAAAACAGCTTCTACCTCATCTAACTCTATATCATCTAATTGAGGTAGCAATCCTTGAAAAATACTTTCAATTGATTCACTAATGTATCCATCCATATTAACAGAATCAATAATAGCCGTTGCGATGGCCTTATCTATTTCAGAAATAGAAAGTAGGTCTAATTGTTCAAATAAATATTCGTGCAAAGAAACAGGTTTGCTTCGTTGCGCCTCAAAATCGATTGTTTCTTGTGCTGCAAGCGTCGGCTGAGTATTCTCATAAACATCATCCCAAGTCGAATCAACAGGCAATTCATCAGGCATATCTGTTTGAGACCCTTCACTGGTAATTTCTTCTTGAGATTCGGTTTTCTGCTCGGCGCTATTCTGAGTGGTTACAATATCATCCTCAACCTCTAGCATCATATTTGACTCAAGCGCCTGCTGAATTTCTTGCTGCAAGTCTAATGTTGATAGCTGTAATAACTTGATCGCCTGCTGTAATTGAGGCGTCATAGTTAAACTTTGACCGATGCGTAACTGTAACGATTGCTTCATTAAATAATTCTATCCAACTTTATTATCATACAAATACTGATTTAAAGAATTCATTTTAGGGCACCTCTCTTAATTCTGTCTGAGCAGGTATGCGATTAAAATGTTTGAGA
>CAZMQH010000185.1:0-4293 GCA_964568245.1 uncultured Methylomarinum sp. | reverse complement strand
TTATTTGTTACTGCCTCCCTAAGTACAAGGAAGGATTATTTTTTTAGTCAAAAAAATCTGAGATGCTAGAAAAAAAATAAGTTATTCCCGATACACTAGAAATATCCTTCCCAGGCTGTATTAATTCTGGGTCAAGTGAAAAATCAATGCGTAAACGAGCATAAGAAGTTTTTGCCTGTTTTTTTGAATCAAAGGGGCCAGCTACAACAATATAGGCTGTATTAGCTGATATCACATGAGCAGGGATTGGTGGGCCTTGGTGGTTAAGCAACGCTGCAAATCGTTGCGCTTGCTTTTTTGTGGAAAACTCAGATACTTTTATTTTCCAAGACTGTTTATTTAAAGATGCAGGTTTAATTGAATCACTTAAGTTTGTAGGGTGAGTTAGCTGCAGAAAATGTTGTTTTTCTAGGTTATCGGTAAAAATAGCAATAGGAATTCCATTCTGTTGACTTATTGCATCTGCCACTTTATCCCATGTAATTGCCCGTTTAGTTTTACGTTCAATACGTTTTAACTTTCTTTTAAAAATGGCTAATTGTTTTCTGTTTTTCCTGTGACTGGCATGAGGTGCTGGATATATTTGGATGTATAGCTGGTCATTATTCCAGCCCATTAAAAAAGGCTGGTTAAGTAAATGAACAGGTGTATGAGTTGATACTTGTTCAAATAAAATTTCCATATCTTCAGGGTACAAGCGGATGCAACCATGACTTACCGCCATGCCTACACCATATGGTTTGTTGGTGCTATGGATTAAATATCCTGGGATACCTAATCGAATGGCGTAATCCCCCAAAGGGTTATTTGGCCCCGCTGCGACCACTCTAGGTAAGGGATCCCCTTTTTTAGCATGTTCCAAAAGGATAGATCTTGGCACAACCCAACGTGGATGCTTCTTTTTAGCAATGACTTTTGTTTTTCCAGTAGGCGTTAGCCAGCCTTTTCGACCTATTCCTATAGGGAATGTCATCATTTTATGGCTTTTGTTTTTGGGGAAATAAAACAGTCGTTTTGCTGCTAAATTTAACACAAGGCCTTTTTTGTGGGTACTAGGTAGAATAAATTTTAAAGGCAGTTTAACTGTTTTACCTGATTCTGGAATCCATGGGTCGATTTTGGGATTTGTTATTGTTATTTCATCAAAACCTAAGCCAAAATGCCGAGCAATAAGGGCTAAAGAATCACCAGACTTTATTTCTATTTCACCCAATTGGCCAAAGACTGATTGATATTTTGTTAATGAAAATTCATGATTGATAGCACTGCTAAGTTCTTCCGTATCATGAGAAAGAGGAAGCGATAAAGACTGGCAAGCTGATAAAAAAACTAGGGTCAGTATTAGTAACAGCGCTTTATGACAATGTTTTATAACCATCAGAGGTGATGTGGTGTTGATGAGCTAATGCTCATAAACCCTATTCAGAGGAAGAGGGTGGGGAATAAGAGGTTCGAGGGGTATCCAATGTATGTTTGTAAATTGTATTTTACTAGGAATACGTCACAATAACAATTATTTACCAAATTACCTATGAGTTTTTGTCAACTTAAATGGAACAATAATAAACTGGGATGCCACGGGTATTATCCCCGAGGTCTACCCTGCCAATCATGGTACAAGCTTAATTGGGGGGTTATTCTTAGAAAACGAGTAGCCTGACAACATTCATTATCAGAATGTTATTTATCAAACCAAAGTTGACGGGGTAATATCTTTTTATTTAAAGAGGTGAAAACTCATGCAAACCAGGATTATTTATAACCTTCTCCCGTTCCTAACAAAGCTGCAATAATATTTTTTTGAATTTCTGATGAACCAGAAAATAATCGGCTTGCTAGTGCATCACTAACCAATTCAGCTATCGCACTATTTTTAATTAAGCTATGGCTACCCATAATCTGCACAGCATCCAAGCTGGACTGTAAAAAAGCTTCAGCAGAAAATAATTTGGTTTGGGCGCTGGCTAAAGTAATACGTTTATTGTTATTTTTTAACCTTGCGCATTCATTTACCCATAGTCGGATAGTATCAATTCTAACTTTCATCTCGGCAATAGTGTGGCTGATTGCTTGATTTTTTCCTAGATGATTGCCATTGACTCGACGTTGCCGGCTAAACTGAATCACCTGTTTTAATTGCCACTCCATAACCCCAGAAATACCTGCAAAAATAAAGGCGCGTTCTAATTCTAATGCTTGCTGAATCATCATATTTCCAGCCCCTGTTTTACCCAATTGCCTATCAAATGGAATTAAACAGTTTTTAAGTACTACATCCCCCATAGTGGCTGTCTTACAGCCTGATACTTCAGGGCAATTTTTGAAATTAGCACCTTTATCGGTTGTATGGACGATAAAGGCAGAGAGTTTATGGTCTAGGCGAGCATAAATAATCAGTAAATCAGCAATAGGTGTGTTGGTGATAAAACGTTTGTGACCATTAAGAACAATACCTTTATTAGTAATTTCTGCCGTCATTTCTAATGCATTTAGATCTGACCCTGCTTGTGGTTCAGTAATCGCATGTCCGCCAATAAGTTGGCCCGATATAAGTTTTTCTAGATAAAATTGCTGTTGCTTGGTTGTCCCATAGTTAATTAAGGGGAAGACAGAACCCCAAAGGTGCGCATTGATAGAGAGTATCAAACCATTATCTAAACTAGACTTTCCCATTGCTTGATGAGCTGAAACTAAATCAGAAAAGTTATCCTCATAGCCCCCTATTTTTGCTGAAATGGCATGTTTAAACAGACCTTGTTCAGCACAATAAATTAGACGTTGTTTTGATGCTTGCATATCACCTCTTTCAGGGAGTGAACTCATTTTGTCTCCAATTGTTGCTGTAATTGTTGATAGTCCGTTTTACCATTTGCTAGATAGGGCAGGGCATCCATCGCAATATACTTATAAGGTTGCATATAGGTTGGCAGTGTTTGTCTAATGGGTTTTACTATATCTGCAAGGGTGCAATTAGCTTTTAAAACCACAGCAGCTGCTGGCCGCTGGCCACTGGTACTATCTTTTATGCCAACGACAGCACAATGTTCCACTTCAGGGCATTGTAGGATGGCCTGTTCTATTTCAGCGGGTTCTATTCGATAACCAGAACATTTTAACATTCTGTCTAATCGGCCATGGTAACAATATTCACCTTGGTTATTGAGTGATATTTTATCACCTGTTGGGTAAAAACCATCTTCTGATAGAGCAGAAATTAAACGGCCTTGCTGCCAGTACCCTGAAAGGTTATTAGCACTTTTTACCCATAGTTCATCTGTTTCAGAAGCAATAAGCAGAGTTGAGTCACAAGCGGGAATTCCAATAGGGATTGCTTGATCAATTTTCAGCTCATCCTTATTAACAGGCCAGTAACAACATACATTGGTTTCAGTTGGGCCATATAGATTGAATAAGCGAACGTGAGGAAGTAAATGACAAAGATTAATCAGCTGAGGAGTAGGAAATACTTCACCAGCGAATAAAATAGTTTTTAAATAAGGTAAAGGTGTCGAGTTTAAAGAGCCTTTTAAAGCAATAAAGCTGAGTAGGGACGGCACAGTATACCAAATGTTTATTTTATGATGACTAAGCCATGATGTTAAGCGGCTAGGTGACATAGCAAGTTTGGCCGGCACAAAATGAATGGTTGCCCCTTGACTCAAACTACTAAATAGATCAAAAACACTGAGATCAAAATGGAAGGGAGCTAAAGAAGCAATATGGTCTTTATCAGTCATATTAAAGGTTTCAG
The DNA here is from genome assembly GCA_964568245.1 of uncultured Methylomarinum sp. Taxonomy (GTDB): domain Bacteria; phylum Pseudomonadota; class Gammaproteobacteria; order Methylococcales; family Methylomonadaceae; genus QPIN01. The sequence goes on along the minus strand of CAZMQH010000185.1, from coordinate 542 downwards.
TAGCCCAAGCTGAAAAGTTTTGCATCGCTCTATGGCTAAGAGCAACACCTTTAGGGGTTCCTGTAGAGCCAGAAGTGTAAAGTATGGCTGCTATTGACTCTTCATCTAGTTGTATAGGGGAATGAGGAGTGGTTGTGGGACACTGTTCAATATCCAGCCATAAGTCCGATGATTCAAGCCAGTCAGGACATTGGCCTTTGCCAATAATACAGTGGGCATCAGCATCGTTAATAATAAAGTTTAAACGACTGCTAGGATTCTTTAAATCTAAAGGAATATAACAGGCACCTGCTTGTAAGGTAGCAATAATAGCCAGTGTCGCATCAATCCCTCTATCAATAGCAATAACAACTCTATCAGGTTTGTAGTTTGCTAATAAATGGTTACTGATTAATGTTGCTTGTTGTAAGACTTGTTGATAGTTAAGCTGGCGAGCCTCTTCAATTAATGCGATATGGTCAGCTGAAGTATGGCATTGAAGATGAAAACCAGAGAGTAAAGGCATGAGTTATATACTGGTAGCAGAATTATAAAGCTTTACA
>CAZMQH010000184.1:0-4379 GCA_964568245.1 uncultured Methylomarinum sp. | reverse complement strand
GAGATAATCCAATCAGAAACAAAAATCCTACGCAATAGGGGTATATTCATTACTTATAAGTCCCTTACTTTTTATAACCTTTAATCTTATTGATAAGTGACTCAGCCAAGTCTAACACAAGGGACTCACTATCGCCATGAGGCTCAGTTTCACCAAAAGGATCACCACCCTTCTTGGTATACATATAAATAAAGTAACCTAATGGAGCAAAGACCAATCCAGCCACAACCAACAGACTTATACCTACAATAAGGACACTACCAAACATAATTCTCCCCTCAATTTAGAGCATCTCGATTCATTCGGGCTAAGCAAATATTTTAAACATCGCCACAACCTGAATGGAGCTCTTTATTATAACAATTATTTTCTATCTTTAATATAACCTTGTATTAACAGTGACACAAGCAATAATAACAGCAACTAACTAGCCCAATCTGCCTTTAATTAGCATAAAGAGAAAGCACCATAACATTATAAAGTTATAGGTTTTAAAGCAAATGCCCGACCCTTTCATAAAAGAGATAACATGCTAATTTAAAATACCTTTTATTCTTACTTAACCAACTCACTCACTTCCTAATAGCAGCTAAACCAAATAAAACTACAATAACCGTCTAAAAAAATAGTCATTGATAAGGGGAAAAATTTGCGCTAAGAAAAAGTTCGTCGTATACTTCGAGACTGCTTACTTGATCAAGCTAGCAATAAAAAATATAAAAAACTTCTAGAGGTAAATATTATGAAATGGGAAACACCAGCATACACAGACTTACGTTTTGGCTTTGAAGTAACAATGTACATCTACAACCGTTAATTTAAACGGTTTAGATAGATAAAAAAAAAGGGGTGGCATTTAGCCATCCTTTTTTTTATCTAAAAAACAGCACGACCCTATAAAACATCGAAACTTCACATCTAATTTTCCGTGCGCATTTTGTTTGAATATCGTATCATTCGTGTCTTACTTAAATCATATAGACTAAATAAATATGCAGATTAGAGTTCTCGGTTCAGGTGCGGGTGGTGGTTTTCCTCAATGGAATTGCAGTTGTCCTAATTGCAAAGCAGTAAGAGCTGGCTCAATCAAAGCCAGCACTCGCAACCAGTCGTCAATTGCCGTTTCATCTGATGGTGAACACTGGGTTTTATTTAATGCATCACCTGATGTACGTGCGCAGTTAGAAAGTTTCCCAGAAATTCACCCAAAAAATAAAGTCCGCGGTACAGGTATTGAAGCGATTGTAATCATCGACTCTCAAATTGACCATGTCACCGGCCTGCTTATTTTGCGTGAAGGTGATCCGCTAGATATTTATTGTACAGAAATGGTGAAACAAGACCTCACCACTGGCTTCCCTATCTTTAATATTCTTGAACACTTTTGTGGCGTAAATGATCACCCTATTCCATTAGATGGCAACTCTTTTATCATCCCTAATATTGATGATATTGAATTCACCGCTTTACCGCTTAAAAGCAAGGCCCCACCCTATTCTCCTCATAGAAATGATCCACATGAAGGGGATAATATCGGCATGCTGATTCGCCAAATTTCAACAGGAAAAACAACATTTTATGCCCCTGGTTTAGGCATTATAGAACCGCATGTAGAAAAAGCGATGCTTGAAGCTGACTGCGTGATGGTAGATGGTACATTCTGGACAGATGATGAGTTAGCATCTGTTGGTCGACCATTAAGAGCTAGAGCCATTGGTCATATTCCACAGTCGGGTGAAGGTGGCATGATCGAAATTTTAGATGCGATGGAAAAACCTCGTAAAATTCTGATCCACATCAATAACACAAACCCTATTTTAGACGAAGACTCTGATCAACGTAAAACACTGGATGCCTCGGGCATTGAAGTGTCTTACGATAATATGGAAATTAATATATAAATTTTTGTATAGCGGACTTTATAGCGCTAGGAATGGCGTGTAGTAGAGCAATGCAGGAGCAATTGCCGAGTCCGCCTATCACTGATTTCATAGCGGACTAAAGTCCGTTCTACAATATAAGGTAAACAAATGGGTTGTTGTTCTAATAAAGCATGGTCTAGAGAAGAGTTTGAAGCCAAATTACGTGGTATGGAAAATAAATACCATATTCACCATCCAATTCATACATTGATGAATGAAGGCAAACTAACTCAAAAACAATTACAAGGCTGGGTTGCAAATCGGTTTTATTATCAAATAATGATTCCCATTAAAGATGCTAATATTTTAGCTAATTGCCCTGATCGTGAAACCCGTGCAATGTGGACGCAACGTATTATTGATCATGATGGTCATCCTGATGAACCAGGTGGTATTGAAGCATGGGTACAGTTAGGTATTGCTGTCGGCATGACGCGCGAAGAAGTCACTTCTTTAGAGCATGTATTACCTGCGGTACGTTTTGCTGTTGATGCTTATGTTAATTTTGCCAGAAGATCTGAATGGCATGAGGCTGCAAGCTCATCCTTAACTGAAATGTTCGCACCCAAAATTCACAAGCAGCGCTTAGATAACTGGCCTGAACTTTATCCATGGATTGAAGAAAAAGGTTATATTTACTTTAAAAAACGTCTTTCAGAAGCACGTAGAGATGTAGAGCATGGCTTAGATATCACTTTAGCTTGGTATAAAACCCGCGAACAACAAGATCGCATGGTAGAAATACTACAGTTTAAACTGGATGTTTTATGGTCTATGGCTGATGCCATGTATATGGCTTATGTGAATAATATGCCTCCATATTTTAATGTTGAAAAAAAGTAACAAGTTTACATAAATTGAATAATCACTTGCTCTAAAGCCCCTTCCTGCTGAAGAGGGCTTTAGAGATAAGCCTTATTTAGACCTACAAGCCCTTTACCTCTCAATATGACTATAAACCCAGAATTATCTATCTCTTTTTCCCCCGGCCACAGACTGCAATGGGAAGAGGCACAGCAAAAAGATGTTATCCTATACCCTGAAGGCATGGTTGAACTGAATCAAAGTTCAGCTGAAATATTAAAGCTATGCGATGGTTCACGTACACTTGATCAATTAGTCACTGATTTGGAGGAAAAATTTTCAACCAGTGGCTTAAAAAGTGATATTAGTAGTTTCTTAGAGGATGCATTAAAAAATGGCTGGATCCAACAACCTTAAAATCACCCCTCCTCGCTGGTTATTGGCAGAACTAACCTATAAATGCCCCTTACAATGCCCATACTGCTCTAACCCACTAGATTATAAAAAGCATAGTCATGAAATTAGTACAGAAGATTGGAAGCGTGTTTTAACCCAGGCTAGAAAGATGGGTGCAGTACAGCTTGGTTTTTCTGGTGGTGAGCCGTTAACGCGCCAAGACTTACCCGAACTAGTTCAACATGCGCGCCAATTAGGCTACTACTCTAACCTCATTACCTCAGGTTACGGTTTAACTGAAGAAAAAATCATACAGTTAAAACAAGCGGGATTAGACCATATTCAGGTTAGCATTCAAGCCAGTAGTAAAGAACTTAATGACCACATCGCTGGAACTAAATCCTATGAATCTAAAAAACAAGTCGCTAGGTTAGTTAAAAAACATGGCTACCCGATGGTGCTCTGTGTTGTGATCCATAGAGAAAACATCCATCAAATGTCAGATATATTGGCCATGGCCGAAGAGTTAGGCGCAGACTATCTTGAATTAGCCAACACTCAATACTACGGCTGGGCACATAAAAACCGCGATTTATTAATGCCGACTAAAGAACAGTTTGATAAAGCTGAGGCGATTGCTCAAGCCTTTAAAGAAAAAGTCGCTGATAAAATGAAAATCTATTATGTGATTCCTGATTTTCATGAAGACCGCCCTAAGGCTTGTATGAATGGTTGGGGAACAACCTTTTTAACCATTGCACCCGATGGCGTTGCCTTACCTTGCCATTCTGCACGTGAGTTACCCGGACTAGACTGCCCCAATGTAACCGAACACAATATTGAAGAAATTTGGAATGAATCTAAAGCTTTCAATTTTTTCCGTGGCACCGACTGGATGAAAGAACCTTGTCGCAGTTGTGATGAAAAAGATAAAGACTTTGGTGGCTGTCGTTGCCAGGCTTATATTTTAACGGGAGATATGAGCAATACAGATCCTGTTTGTAGTAAATCACCTGATCGCCATATTATTGAAGAAGCACTGGATTCAGCTAGAAAAAGTGCTTTATCTGCGGATGAACAACCGCTTATTTTTCGTAACAGTAAGAATTCAAAGAAATATTCGTAGTTATAGCTTTTACTCGATGTTCCAGTTTTTTTGACTTGAATTCAGAAAACACTGAAAACTAGAGGGGGATGACTACCATCTGGCTTCCTCGCGCTGCGTGGGAGCCTATTTTTATACGCGCTAGCGTAGAG
>CAZMQH010000183.1:0-4386 GCA_964568245.1 uncultured Methylomarinum sp. | reverse complement strand
ATATATCAACGCCTATTTATTGTATGCCATATATATAGATAAACGAGCTTTTTATACAGTGGCAATTATTCTCCCCACCCTGTTTCTTTCATAAAAAAACCTGACATACTTTTATAACTCATTGTTATAACTAAAATATTAATATTTTGGCATTCAAGATGCTGTAACCCCAGTGTAAGAATAATTTTCTATTGAGGAGTCAATAAAATGCCACAAGTAATCAATACCAATGTTGCCTCGATTAATGCGCAACGTAATTTACATAAATCTCAAGGAGATCTTTCCACCTCGCTACAACGTTTATCGTCTGGGCTGCGTATTAATAGCGCTAAAGATGATGCTGCGGGGCTTGCCATATCTAACAGAATGACCTCACAAATTAGAGGTTCCACTCAGGCTAGCCGAAATGCCAATGATGGTATTTCTTTGGCGCAAACAGCTGAAGGTGCATTAGGCGAAAGTACGAATATATTACAACGTGTTCGTGAATTAGCCATCCAAGCTGCAAATTCAACCAACTCATCAACAGACAGGTTAAGTCTACAAGCAGAGGTTAATCAGCTAGTCGCTGAGTTAGATAGAATTTCTAATGCAACCACTTTTAATGGTTTAAAATTATTAGACGGTTCTTTTCAAGCGCAGTCTTTTCATATTGGAGCTGATGCTAAGCAATCACTCAGTGTTTCTATTGCTGAAGCCACTTCGACTAATTTAGGCATTGAGAAAGTATCGACTAATAATGATTCATTAGGTATTGAAATGGCGACTAGCAGCGCGTCTGCTACTGTTAATAGTAATGCTATGAATACAACAGCTGTTGTCAATTCAAGCTCTCAAGCAGCGTTAGCTACACTTATTAATACTCAAACCTTAACTGTTTTATCGCCTACAGGCACAACCAGTGGAACTTTAGATCTTTCTTCTGCAAATAATAATCGTGATGCATCAATTATTGCTAAAGATTTAACGGCAATAACAGGCGTTAATGCAATAGCATCTAATAGTGCAGCATTTGATTTAACTTCATTAACAAGTAGTGCAGACTTTTCAGAAGGCGATGTAGTTTCATTTACATTAACAACGGGCGATGGGGCTGGGCAATCTGAAAGCATTTCAATAATTTATTCGCCAACAACATTTACAACTGATTTTAATACTGTATTACAAACTGCTGTTGATTCTATTAATACTAAAAACTCCAACACTGACCTTAGTTACGACGTGACAACCAAGACTATTAGCAGTACAAGTGGTATTAATTTAGGTATTGATAACTTTGATACTCTTGACAATGTTTCTGTTTCAATTGCAAATCAGCCGACACCAATTACCTTTGGTACATCAGTAACATCAGTTACTATGGATTTTACGTTTGACAGCACTGTTATTGATACCATATCAGTTCCTAGCACTAGTTCGGATATTGCTAAATCAATTTCTGAAAGTCTAGCAACATTTGCACTAGCAAATCCTAACAAACTAACAAATAATGGTGATAACACATTTACCATAAAAGGTAGTAGTAGTGATGCAACCATAACTTATGATTCAGTAAATAATGACATTACTGTTATTGGTTCCGCAGGAGCAAACGTCTTAATAAACAATATTTCTGAAGTTGGTACAACACCAGGAACATCTACCGTTATCGTTAATAACGATCAAGTAGGAGCATCTCCAGCTACAGTTACAGTTGCCATATCAGGAACAACACTGGCTGACATAGCCCCAGAAGAAAACAGTACAGATAAATTAAGTTTTGCTGGTGTAGAGCTAATTGAAGACACTACTCATTCCACAGTAAAAACAGGTACCCTAACTATAGCTCTAGACCCTGGGTTCACTTTGAAATCAAGTGTGGATAATTCTTCTACTGGAGATAGTGTTTTAAATAACTTAGTAGCCAATGACTTCACATCACTATCTAATTCCATTGGCCGTGCAGATACGACTGATGGCAATAACATAGCAGCTCAAAATCTTACCATTACCGGTACTAATGCCACAAAAACCTTGGCAATAGAAGAAAACACATCTGCTCAAGATATTGCCGCGTTAATCAATAAGGTTTCTGATTCAACAGGAGTAAGTGCTACCGCAAGAACTACAGCCACATTAAGCGGCTTATCCCATGATGGCGTGGTTTCTTTTAAAATCATCGACACCTTAGGTAATGAAATCCCCATTTCAGCTAATGTAAAAACAGATGATCTGACTAGCTTAGCTAATGCAATTAATGATCAATCAGGAAAAACAGGAATTGTAGCTAAATTAGATCTTACTGAAAGTAAAATAGAATTGGTTAATGATCTTGGTGAAGATATTAAAATCTTGGATTTTAATAGCTCAGCGGCTAGCAGCTCTGAAGTTTCATTAAGCATTACAGGCAGCGAGGCAGGTACTATTAACCTAATAGCGAATTCCTCTAGTTCAGCATTAGACTCTACTGTTATTGGTGGTAATGTTGAATTTAAATCAACTGCCGTTTCATTCAGTATCAGTTCAGATGTTGCGGGTGCTGCTGGCGGGTTATTTTCTGGAAACGCAGAAGTACTATTATCGAGCTCATTAGAGTCTGTTAGTACCATTGATATTTCCAGTGTTGTCGGTTCCAACAAAGCGATTGATATTGTGGATGGTGCTTTACAGCAAATTGATGCGACTCGGGCTGACCTAGGTGCCATACAAAATCGTATGGAATCTACCATTTCCAATTTATCAGTCCAAATTGAAAATCTAAGTGCTTCTCGGTCACGAATTCAGGATACGGACTTTGCTGCCGAAACAGCTGAATTAACGCGTAACCAAATTCTACAACAAGCGGGAACAGCCATGTTAGCTCAAGCCAATCAACTATCTCAAGGCGTATTGTCTTTGTTACAAGGTTAGCCATTAAGCAAAAGCTTCTATGGGAGCCGACTCCTCTTCTGTAGAAGCTTTTGTCTTGTAGTTTACTGCAAGACAGTCAGTTTAAATGGGGCCTAAACTAAGCTAAATTTTGTTTAATTATTGTTTCACTTTCTGCAATACAGATTTTGGCATCATCTTGCCGCCCTAGTCTTATCAATGCTTCAGCTCTCTCTGTTAACCAAATAGCAATCAAACCTTTTTGATTACGATCTACAGTATCTCTAATTTCTTCTATCGCTCTATTTAACAAGTCATCACGTACTTCCTGCTCATCAATTTTATTGGCTAATTCAGATAAGCCATATAAAGCAGGAGAATAATTATTTTCTTGTTGTAATACATCATGATAAATTGCTTCAGCTTTTATTAACTCACCTTGGTCTGTTAATCGTTGTGCCTGCTTTATTTCTGTTTGCATTTTTATAAATGCTTCCTGCATTAATTGTCTACTCATTGTTCCTCGCTTTTATTTTATATGGTTACCAATGAACTACAGCTTATCTTTGGAAGTGGTTCCATCAATTTATCAACCTAATTATTAATCGTCCCAAAGTTCTGGCAACATTATTTCTCTGGGCTGTAGAGACAAGACAAGGCATGCCTTGTTTCTACTCAGATAAAACATGAACATGGTTAGCTGTCAAAACTTATGGAACAATTAATACCACCCAATCTGTGATTTGCTTATAACCGTGTTATTTTCAATTCATTCAACATTAATCAATGATGATTGGATTAGTTCTCTAAAGTCTTGTTTAATTGTAGACCAATCTATAATATCTACTCTAAATGGCAAATCTGATTCTTCAAATGCTTCTGTTAACATTGCACATTGCTGTAAAGACAATGATTTTTCTGACATAACGGCCAAATCAAGGTCAGAATGAGCTTTTGCTGTGTTATTTGCTCTTGATCCAAAAGCTTGAACTTTGATGCCTGGAATACATTGCCTCAATATATGATTCACTTGCATTAACTCTTCTGGCTTTACATCCAACACTTTACACATCCCTTTGCTCTAATCGATTAAGCAGTATGACTGCACTTTCTAGAAAGCTACTCGTCATTTCATACACTTGTTGAGCTTTTTCATGATCATAAGTATGTGAGGTAATATTTCGCATTTGCCTATATTCAAACCAAGCATCAATATTTTGAATCAGCCCTTTTTCGACTGCGATTCTCAACAATCCTCTAAAACTTGTAAAATCAATTTCTTCAGGGCTTGATGATTCCTTTTCCAATTGACGCTTAAGCATTTTTATACTCAGCTCATAAACAAATTCAAAGTTTTGAATAACCCCAGCAATTAATGTATTTTTCACTGCATTTCCTTGCTGATTAAACCACTGCTCATCTGCAACAACATCAATCGCCTCAGCTAACGACTTTATAGCTTGTTTTAGCGCACTAAAGTCTAACTTTTGATTTATATCCATATTTCACTGCTTACTGTTATCAATGATTTGTAGGAGC
>CAZMQH010000182.1:0-4446 GCA_964568245.1 uncultured Methylomarinum sp. | reverse complement strand
CATTTCTATTCCCTTATGATTATTAAGCAATTATTTTTTATATTGCTTACTATTACAGTTTTATTTTGTAAGGATACAACAGATTAACAATAAAACGACATAACATTACAAATAGTTCATTCAAGCAACAATATTAGGGATACAAGAGATAGATCGGTGAACTATAGAAAATACGGGGTGTCTTTAGAAACTGTGAAAGTATTGGGCTTTAGACTAGTACAGCACGAATAACGGCCACAATCTCTTTAATTGTTTCATCTGATAAAGAAGGACAGATGGGTAATGAAAAACAATTTTCAGCGACTGATTCTGTGACAGGTAAAGATAATCCAGCACATTGCTGTTTAAATACATTTTGTTGGTGTAAAGGGACAGGGTAATAAACCGCACAGCCTATTTGTTTATCTTGTAACGCTTGCATCACTTCATCACGACGGTCACATAATAATGTGTATTGATGATATACATGCTCTCCGATGCCATCTTCATAAGGTGTGGTCAAAGGTAAATCAGCCATCAGTTCTGAATATAAATGGGCTGCATGTCGGCGAGCTTGATTATATTGATCAATCCTTTTTAATTTAGCGCGTAACACAACTGCTTGAATATCATCTAAACGGCTATTGTAACCAATCACATCATGATAATAACGTACATCAGAACCATGATTGCGTAACATTCTAAGCATCTTGGCAGTTTCATCAGAATTAGTGACGACTAAGCCACCATCACCAAATGCACCTAAATTTTTACTTGGAAAAAAACTATAGCCTGAAGCATGTCCAACCGCCCCTGTTTGTTGTCCATCAACACGGGCTCCAAAAGACTGCGCGCAATCTTCAATCAATTTTAAATTATACTTATCACATAATGCTTTGATATTAGTTAGGTCAGCAGGTTGGCCAAATAAATGTACAGGCATAACCGCTTTTGTTTTTGGAGTAATCGATTTTTCTATATTTTCTACTGTAATATTGAATGTTTTAGCATCAATATCTACAAATACTGGCTTTGCACCCACATATTCAATTGCTTCAGCCGTGGCTATAAAAGTAAATGCACTGGTAATAACCTCATCACCTTCAGTAATACCTTCTGCTCGTAAAGCTAAGTGGATTGCATCAGTGCCTGATGCACAGCCTATCGCATGTTTTACACCTAAATATTCAGCTGTTTCTTTCTCAAAAGCTTGTACATTAGGGCCTAAAATAAAGGAACAATTTGCTATTGTTTCTGCAATACCCTGCTCAATTTCATCTTTAATATCTGCATATTGAGCTTTCAGGTCAACCATAGGTATCATGCTTTTTCCTCTCTTATATTCTTATCGAGTAAATCAGTAATTTGAATTGCTGTTGCTAAAGCTCGTCTACCTGCCTCACCTGAAACTAAGGGGTTTTTCCCTGTTTTAATACAATCAATAAAATGCTTTATCTCTTCTAACAATGCATCCCCACCATCAAAGATGGATTCTTCACTCACTATCTCGGGAACACCTGGAAACATTTCCTTATCGCCCGTTTTATGTTTAGTTAAGACTTTATTTTGAAAATCAACGCTAATATAAGAACAGGGTCTAAACATTCGCATCTTACGTTCCATTTTCATACTAATTCGACTAGCAGTCACATTAGCAACACAGCCATTCTTAAAAGTAATTCTGGCATTTGCAATATCTGTTCCCTGCGTTAATACGGCGGTTCCACTTGCATCAATACGTTCTATATCAGAATCAATCAGCGCTAAAATAATATCAATATCATGGATCATTAAATCTAAAACCACACTAACATCATTTGCCCGTGGGTTAAAAGGCGCTAACCGATGTGCTTCAATAAATAGCGGTTTTGCCTCTTTATCTAAACCCATAACAGCGGGATTAAAACGTTCTAAATGCCCTACTTGTAGAATGAGATTTTTATCTTTGGCTATAGCAATAAGTTCATCAGCTTCTTCAACAGTGACTGTAATTGGCTTTTCAACTAAAACATGAGCACCCGCCTTTAAAAAATCACAAGAGACTTTATGATGCAAGCTTGTTGGAACCACAATACTAACCGCATCAACATTTCCTAATAAAGACGAATAATCAGTTAAAGCTTCTGCACCATGTTTTTCAGCAACTTCTTTAGCTGCTTGTTCATTAATATCAACAACTGCAACTAACTCACAATCATCTAAAGATGCATATTTTTCTGCATGAAACTTGCCTAAATAGCCAGTACCGATCACCGCACACTTCAGTTTATTCATAGTTCACTCACAACAATTCATAAGCACCAATAACTTAAGGAAGCTCTGATCAAGTCCAATTGTTTCTAGCTTGCCAAAACTGTCGCTAAATTCTAACCAACCTAATCAGAGTTTCTTTACGCTTAATGGGCATAAATGATTGTATTATATCATTAGACTATAACAAAAATGGGGAAAACCTTAGCGAAACCTCCGACCCAGTCCAATTGATTTTAGCTTTAAAACTGTCAGGTTTCACTACGTTGTACCATAGACATTCATAATGAGTTATTTCATTTGTTTGTGGATCTAAAATGGGTTGAAAAAGCAGAATAAACTTTTCAAGCTCTAAAGCTTCTTTCGCTGAAAATCAGGGAAACGGAGCGACAGCGAAGTGATGATTTTCAGCGTATGTTCAGAGAGTGTCAGGTCTTTTAGCATGCGTGATATCCGTTTATGAGTTGATTAAAACGGACATTTTTCAATCAACACCACAGCCTGCACTGCAATACCTTCTTTACGACCTTCAAAGCCCAATTTTTCTGTTGTGGTTGCTTTCACATTAATACAATCAATATCAACTAATAAGTCTTTTGCAATATGAGTACACATAGCCACAATATGTGGGGCCATTTTCGGGGCCTGAGCAATAATGGTAATATCAGCATTAACTAGTTTATAACCTTTTCCTTGCACGATTTTATAGACATGACGTAATAAAACACGACTATCAGCGCCTTTAAATTCCGGATCAGTATCAGGAAAATGTTTACCAATATCACCTAATGCCGCCGCACCTAATAAGGCATCGGCTAAGGCATGTAAAACCACATCACCATCTGAATGTGCCTCCAGCCCCTTTTCATAATCAATTTTAACCCCACCCAGTATGACATCTCCTTCATCAATAAAGCGATGTACATCGTACCCTTGGCCTATTCTAATCATTGTTGATGCTCCATATAAAATTGTGCGAGTGCTAAATCTTTGGGACGGGTGATTTTTATATTATCAGAGCGCCCTTCTACTATCTTGGGTTGTAATCCCTGCATTTCTAATGCGCTGGCTTCATCCGTTACCGCTGGATTACCTTCCGCTTGTTCTAATGCTGATTTCAACATACCGTAACGAAACATTTGTGGTGTTAATGCGCGCCACACACGACTTCTATCAATAGTTTCAGTAATATTGATACCATCAACATTTTTTAAGGTGTCATGTGAAGATAGAGCCAATATTCCACCAACTTCATCATCTTTTAACGAATCAATCAGAAAATGAATATCTGAGCTGGTTAAACAAGGCCTTGCAGCATCATGAACCAGCACCCAATCCTCATCCAATGCATATTCTCTTAATGATTTTAAAGCAGATAAAACAGAGTCCGCCCTTTCTTTTCCGCCAGCAGCAGTAATCACTTTCTCATGTTTTGAACAGTCCAATTCAGGCCAATAAGGATCTTCTTTGGAAACAGCTACCGCAATAGCTGAAAAAACATCAGCTTGTAAGAGTCGGCGGAGGGTTTGTTCTATCACTGTTTTACCCTCTAAAGGGAGATATTGCTTAGGTCTGTCTGCTTGCATTCTTTTACCAACACCAGCAGCGGGAACAACAGCCCATATTTTTGCGAAGTCTGTCATAGTGATTTTCCTCCTTCCCATGCTCTGTGTGGGAATGCATTGAAAGACGCGCCTGCGTCTCGGAACGCAGGCGCGTTCCAGTATGGGTTGCCACGCAGCGCGTGGCAACCAGTTGAATTTATTCTATAACTTGAAAAAAAGTTTCATTTTCCTTAATCATGCCTAATTCATAACGGGCTCTTTCTTCAATAGCCTCTTCTCCTTTTCGTAAATCTAACACTTCTGCATAAAGCGCATTATTACGTTCCTTTTTTTCCTTGGCTTCTTTGGTTAGAATATCCAGACGATGCAGGTATTCTTTTACTTCTTGCCTACCTCCATCACCCAGCCACAATCGATATTGTAACTGGGCAATAAGTAGCGATAATATAGCGATAAGAATGACAAAAAATTTAATACGACGCTCCTTTTCGACTTTCGTCTGGCGCCGTTCTCTATTTTCTTGCCCTCTCTCGCCTATCATTTACTCTGCAAGCATTTTAAATGCACTACGACCAGCGTAAGATGCATTTTCACCTAACTCGTCTTCAATTTTCATTAGACGGTTATATTTAGCGATACGATCAGAACGGCT
>CAZMQH010000181.1:0-4470 GCA_964568245.1 uncultured Methylomarinum sp. | reverse complement strand
GGGTATTTACATATAGATGTAACTTATATGCCTAAACTGGAAGGGGTTAAGTATTTGAAAAAGAGAGGCTGGGGGGGGGTATTATAAAAACAATCAATTTAATCTCAATGGGTTATTGTTTTATAGAATCCCCCTCAACCCCCATTTTCCAAAGGGGGAGGTCAAAAGAAGAATGCTTTCACAACCTCTTAAGCCAACCCTCCTTAATATGAAGCTTACTTTACTCTTCAGCCTCAGTCGCTGCTTTTTTCTTAATCTTGATCAGCCAACCGCCTTTACCTTCACAGTTTCCTGCTGACTGAGAAATAGCATATAAATTTAACCGTGCATATTTTCCATTTAGCTCAGGCGGCAATTTAATTTTGAAAATTCCGTAAGAATTTCTATCATCTAACTCTAGCTTAAGCTTTAGATCCCTCACTTCGGCGCGAACAGTCGATAGATCTGCTCCTCTATGCACAGAAAACTGCACAGTAGACTCAGCCTCAACCTCAGGTACAGGACCCCCTTTAACTTGCGCCGCAGGAATAAAATTTCTAAATGTCGGCAAAGGACATTTTTCATCTAGATTACCTGCATTATAAGCAAATGCAGATCCTGTAAAAAACATTGCGCCTAAAATAATACCAGCCTTCAATCCTTTTATTATTTTCACTATCAGCCTCTCTTTTATTATATTTACTTCATATAAATGCAATTCTGCATTTCCTCAATCAAGACTTTACGCATTTTTAAAAAGCAATACAAGAAAAGGCTAATATTAATTACTCAAAAAACGGTACTTTACCTCACCAGCCCCTTTATTTAAGAAGCTTTCAATTTGTAAAATATGATCGGCCTCTAGTTGATCATCCATTTTTTTGCGCGCGCCCTGATAAAAAACTCTATATCTATTGTAACCATTCTCAGCTTTAAGCCAAGTTGCTGTTCTAATCATAGGTAACGCTTCAAGATAATGAGTTACCTTACTAACGTCTGACATAATTTCAATTCCAGAAACACTCATATTAACAACATTAACCTCTTTTTCTTCCTGTTTTGCTGCATAAAATGTTGATAAACGATCATATATTCCTTGAAAACCAAATGAAATAACATTTTCTATTGTAGAGCATTCACTTCGCCATTGTTCAATTTTCCCATCAAAATACAAAGTCCATTCTGCTTTCCAGCAAGGCCCATCTTTAATGATCTTCCCTGCCAAAGTGGAAACCACTTCATAACGTACAGAAACTTCCAATAAATACTCCGAATACGCACTTAATACATCGCTAATAGACACTATGCGCTGTTCTCTTAAATCCTGCATAGGTAATAAGATGGGGATTTTTTTTTGCTTCGATGTTTTTTTCAATACACGCTCAATCTCTGGCATTTCATCAGGATCAAAAAAGCTCTGAACACCGTTTCTTTCGACCACCAGCCACAGTAATGTTCTTGGTCTGATTTCATTCCACAACCACTTGTTTCCTGAGCGCAAGGTATTAACCAACCTTTCTTCATTAAATAAAACCCGCATTAATCGCGCCTGTTTAACCCTTGTTTCTGCCAATGAAGTTTGATACTCACTAACATAATCAATAGCATTATTTAACACTCGACTAACCAATTTATCTTGAAAAATATTGTTTCCTGCCAAAATCCGCGATAAGACCAATTGCATCGCCTGCTTAATGGCCTGTTTTTTGTCATGCTCTTGATCACTCTTAGCCATCACTTCTACTTCATATAAGTCAGTAATTTCCACTGCGTATACACTTTGAAATGCAAGCAACAAATAAATCACTAACGCTTTAATCCATACTTTCATATCATTCACACAAATTGTTATATGTCTTGTACAATATCGGTAGATTTATCATTAACTTTAATAAGAGAACATAACATTGAGCAAACAAAATCAAGAAGGCCTAAATTACAAGAGTGCAGGTGTTGATATTGAAGCAGGCAATGAGCTCGTCGAACGCATTAAACCTATTGCCGCTAAAACACGCAGATCTGGCGTTATGTCTGGCCTAGGTGGCTTTGGTTCTCTATTTGAGCTTCCCTTAGATCGCTACAAAAACCCGATTCTGGTTTCAGGAACAGACGGTGTTGGCACCAAACTTAAACTGGCTATTGAACTAGGCATTCATGACACAGTGGGCATAGACCTTGTTGCCATGTGTGTTAATGATATTATCGTGCTGGGTGCAGAGCCCTTATTCTTTCTTGACTATTATGCCACAGGGAAATTAGAGATTGATACTGCTGCCTCAGTTATTGCAGGTATAGGAAAAGGCTGTGAATTGGCTGGAGCAGCGCTTGTTGGTGGTGAAACAGCCGAAATGCCTGGTATGTATACAGGTGGTGATTTTGATTTAGCGGGCTTTTGCGTTGGTATTGTTGAAAAAGACAATATTTTAGATGGCAGTAAAGTTAAAGCAGGCGACAAACTAATTGGTATTGCCTCATCAGGTCCACATTCAAATGGCTACTCTTTAATTCGAAAAATTATTGAAACCAGCAATGCTTCATTGAATGATTCACTTGCAGGCAAACCTTTAGGGCAAGCTTTGCTAGAACCTACTAAGATTTATGTAAAATCATTACTAGAATTGCTTAAAACAGTCCCTGTTCACGCCCTTGCTCATATTACAGGTGGTGGATTAACTGAAAACTTACCTAGAGTGTTGCCTGAAGGGTTAGATGCTTCTATTAACTTAACTGCATGGGATTTTCCTGAGATTTTCAAGTGGCTACAGGAAAGTGGCAACGTATCCCAGGCAGATATGCTAACCACCTTTAACTGCGGTATTGGCATGATCGTCTGTGTTGATGCAGAAAATGAAGCGGAAACAATGGAAGTTTTAAAGCAACAAGGTGAGACTGTTTTTTCTGTTGGGGAAATTATTACTTCTTCTGGTGACCCAAAAGTCGTTTATAACGATTAATATCCTATTTATTAATATCGCTAAAAAACCCCAATAAATAGATATTTATTGGGGTTTTTGTTTTATAAGCTAAAACTAGGGTTCAGCAAAAATGCCAGATATGTTTTATAGCTAGCAAATACAGCGAGTACTATAAAAATCACACCACTGATTCTATGAAGCAGGCTAATAGGTATTGTGTGTAGTATTGTTCTTCCTGCCCACACCCGCCAGAGCAGAGGTAGTGATCAAAGCAACAGTAGAGCCTAACCATGCGACAATAGGAAGGCTGCTACTACTTAATGCAACAACAGCTAACTGAGTGTTATCACCAAATTCAGCAACCGTTATCAGTAAAAAAGTCCCCATAAAAATACGGACATTATTTCACATGGCAACCTTTTCATCGTCTGGGTTTTCTTCTACTCGCAATGCAAAAATACCAAACACAGTAAAAAGAAGCGCGACCGCCGCCGAAATCACTATTTCTGGAAGTAGGTCTGCTATTGTTGCACCAAAATCCACAGCTAAGCATTAAGTAACAAAAAATCTAATACACAGCCCCTGCCATAACGGGAAATACTTTATATCTAGCAGCTAGCGCCATACAAACCAGCTGACTTTTATCTCCAATTTCAGCGGCAAAAACTAGTAAAAAACTTGAACTTGATGTAGTCGCTACATTAAGCCAATCTAAGTTTGTTAAAAAATCGGTTAACTCATTCATAAAAAACAACTCATAACACTCGGTCTAGCCTTATCTAAAAATTCGGTTTATCCAACTATACACTCGCTTTACCACCAATCCTTCATCATGTTGAAATAAGTGTCCCTCTCCCTTAACTTTAAACTGTCGGAAGGCTGGGTTTTCCTTTGCAGCAATTCTTCTTTGTCTTGCACTATCTTTAACTTCCGGCGAATCAAATTCTGCAAATATATCTAAAAAGGGTTGCTTTATATTGCTTAAAAATTCAAGAACCTGAACATTCTTTTGATTACTTTTGGGAACAGATAAGCTAATGGTTGCTATTGCTTTAACTTTGGCTTCTACAGCATTCTCATTTAAGTAATAGGTGGCCATCGTTCCACCTAAGCCATAGCCAATTAAAACAATATTTTTTACCTTTGCGGCGAATAAGTAGTCAATCGCAGATTGTATTCTATTTTTCGCATCGTCAAACAATATGTAATATTCATCATCTTTTGCCCCTACGCCCAACACGGGCATTTGCAATGATAGGGTTGCCCATTGATGCTGTGGTAAATACGTTCTTAATGGCTTTATTATTTTTTTCTGATTCGGATGGCCATTCATAGGGTGCAATATAATGGCTGTGCCTAAATTTTCTTTCTCTTCTGTTTCGGTATACAATGCTAAAAACCGCTTACCTTTCGCCTCTAACCAGGTTATTTCCCCTACTGAAAAAGACGATTGAATTTCCTCTGCGTACTGCATCTCTCGTAATTCATTTGAAGCCGAAATATTACTGCTAATCCCATAGAAAATCACAGCCAGAATAACTCTAAGCATTATTTCTTCTCTGCTGTATAAAAGGTA
>CAZMQH010000180.1:0-4533 GCA_964568245.1 uncultured Methylomarinum sp. | reverse complement strand
ACTTACCAGCGATAACCTGCACCAATGATATAACGGGTATCCGTTGTTTTCTTACCCTCAGCAGGTTTAGTATCATAATCTAAATCAAATTGAATACGTAATTCAAATCCTTGGAAGATGGGTACTTTAATTCCTGTTCTGGTTTGAACAAGGACGTCACTAAAATCTTCAAATGAAATGATGCCACTTTGGTCATGAAAAAATTGAAGACGATTCTCTAATATCCAATAGTGATAATCTAAGCCCCAGAGACCTGCAATAAACTCTCTATCGGTTCCATCTTCAAAATCCTCAACTGTATAAGCAATACCAGCCTCAGCAGATAATAGTGATTGTTTTGTGTTCCAGAGTTCATGGCCAAGACCTGCACCAAAAGCAGTTCTGGAATTCAAATCCTGAAAACGATTTTTGGTGAAATTTGTCAGTAAATGGGCATACCATTTTGGTAAGAAATAATAGTCATACTGTGCAAAAATATGAAAATTATTTTCACTTTCTATTCCATCATCATCCGATTGATAATAGAGAGCACCTGCTGAAAGCTTTTTTTTTCCTGATTTTATTATGATTTTAGCCTCTGCGTTAATTGTTTGATTCTTAGTGTTTCCTGAGGCTTTAGTTCCTCCCGCATGAATTTCTCCTGAAATAACGACATCATTAGAAATAATGGGAGGGTTTAGTGCTTTAATGTTTGCAAGTTTAATAGGAATAGCCGTTGCAAGGGGTGAACTTTGAATGCGAGGGCCTTGGTCTGAAAAGGTTAACAAACCTTTTAATTGGCTGCTATTGTTTAGCTGAACAGTGATTGTGTGATCACTGCTGATTCTCTTTATATCAGCCCAAGGGATTGAAAGATCGGAATATGGGGTTGAAAATTTAAGTTGGTTTTCTTGCATGCTGATGATATTACCTGTGATACGGTCACCATTTTGTAAGAAAATAGTATCTGCATAAATAGACTGGGAAAAAGATAAGCTGAAAAATAGCTGCAAAGCCCGAAGCAAGCGGTGCATGATAGTTCCTTTGAAAATTAAAACTGATAATTGAGGAAGTAATAGTAGGTTTACAGGGCTTTCCAGCTATTTTCTATAAACCCTTGAAGTGGTTTATACTGGGTTTTATAAGACATTTTTAAACAATCTCTAATCCAAAACCCCAAGTAAAGGAATTCAAGTTCAAGCTCTTTGGCATGTTGAATTTGCCATAGGACAGCATAATTTCCTAGGCTATAGTTAGAAAACTTAGAATCAAAAAAGGTATACACAGCAGATAAACCACTGTCTAGTAAGTCAACAACAGCGACAGCGGCCAATTCATTATCAATATGAAATTCGACAAATAAGGTATTGCACCAATCACTGGCTAAAAAGTTAATATAATCTTGTTTACTTAAATCAGCCATGCTGCCGCCTTCATGTTTATGATTCTGGTAACGTAGGTACATTTCATAATGGCTTTGTTCAAACTTGGCAGGTTTTATTATTATGTTGGTTTGCTGATTTTTTTTAATGCAACGCTTTTGACTTTTGCTGAGGATAAAGCTTTCTACCGTTAAGCGAGTCGCTATACATTCTGAGCAGTCTGCACAATGAGGGGTATAAGCTTCATTACCACTACGTCTAAAGCCTTGATCAATAAGTTGACTGTACATTGTTGGCGTTAATGAAAAAGAAGGGTGAACAAATGCAGATTGTGCATTTTTCTTATCTAAATAACTGCAAGGCGATGTTTCTGTTAGAAATAAGGGGATAGAAATCACAGGTTGTTAATTCCAGGCTGAGTCTGAGGGAGTGAGAGAGGTGTATTGGTTAAGGAGTTTTGAAAAATCTTGTCGATTAATTTCTTCAGCACCAAGACTAGTTAAATGGTTGGAGTGAACTTGGCAGTCAATTAGCTGGTACCCCCATAAGGTCAATTGTTGAACTAAGCAACAAAAAGCTACTTTTGAGGCATCTGTTTTTTTATGAAACATTGATTCACCAAAAAAAACTTGTCCAATCGCTATTCCATATAAGCCACCTACAAGTTCATCATCAAACCAGACTTCAAAAGAGTGGGCGATACCTTGTTGGTATAATTCGGTATATGCAAAATACATTTCTTCGGTAATCCATGTCCCCGTTTCTTTATCACGAGGTGACGCACAATATTGCATGACTTGGGGGAAAGCCTGGTCATAAGTCAGTTTAAACTGCTGTTTTCGAATGGTTTTTCTTAGGCTGCGTGAGATAATCAGTTTTTCAGGGAATAGAACAAGGCGCGGATTAGGAGACCACCATAAAACAGGTTCGCCAAGACTATACCAAGGAAAAATACCTTGTTGATAAGCTTTAACAATACGTTGAGGTGACAGGCAACCGCCAGCCGCTAACAAACCATCCGGTTCAGTTAAAGCAGATTCAATATCTGGAAAATCTTCGTTAGGGTTTAGTGGGTCAAGTATAGGTAATTGCATATTGGGATTCCCCAAGGTGAGGGAAATATATCAAGTTAAGAAATGTAGCCTTGATGAAGCAGAGCGTAATCAAGGGATTTTAGTATAAACCTTGATTTCACTTCGTTGCATCAAGGCTACAAAGCTTAACTTCATGAGCTTGGGGATGATTTAATCTTCTAGCTCATCTAAATATTTTTCAGCATCTAGCGCAGCCATACAGCCAGCCCCAGCAGAAGTAATCGCCTGTTTGTAATGAGAGTCCATTACATCACCTGCAGCAAATACGCCTTCAATACTGGTTGCTGTTGCATTGCCCGTAATACCACTATGTACTTTAATATAGCCATGCTCCATATCTAATTGACCATCAAAAATATCTGTATTGGGTTTGTGGCCAATCGCAATAAAGACACCATGGACATCAAGCTCCTCTGTTGAATCGTCTTTGGTGCTTTTAATGCGAATACCCGTCACCCCCATATCATCACCTAACACTTCATCAAGGGTGTGATCCCATTTGATAACAACATTACCCTTTTTTGATTTTTCGATAAGTTTAGTGGATAAAATCTTTTCTGAACGAAATTTATCACGACGATGAATAACGGTCACTTCAGAAGCAATGTTAGATAAATAAAGGGCTTCTTCAACTGCCGTATTACCTCCACCAATAACGGCAACAGGTTTGTTACGATAGAAAAAACCATCACAAGTAGCACAAGCCGATACGCCTTTTCCTTTAAAGGCTTCTTCTGATTCCATGCCTAAATACATGGCAGAAGCCCCTGTAGAAATAATTAAAGCATCACAGGTATAGCTTGCAGAGTCACCCGTTAATACAAAAGGGCGTGCTGATAAATCCGCTGTATGGATATGGTCAAATATTATTTCAGTATCAAAGCGTTCAGCATGTAAACGCATTCGTTCCATTAAATCAGGGCCTTGCAAGCCTTCAACATCACCGGGCCAGTTATCTACATCTGTCGTCGTTGTTAATTGCCCACCTTGTTGCATGCCAGTAATCATCACTGGGTTTAGGTTTGCTCTGGCAGCATAAACTGCGGCTGTATAGCCAGCAGGACCAGAACCAAGAATTAAAAGCTTGCAGTGTTTAATGTCGCTCATTTAAATATCTCCGTGATGAGGTGAATTGCTTACAAGGATTATACTGCATAGTGTGTTGCTGTAGCGACCTCAATTATTAGCAACTGTAGTTAGCGTAGTCATCTGTTTGGTGATCTTATGAGATAATGGCATGCCTGTAGTTCTTGTTAATACATTGTTATATTTGAAAACACCCTCTAATTTTATCAGGAGCGATTAAATATTAGAGCAAACTATAAAACCTAAGCAAGACGAGATGAGTCACCAATATTAAGGAACGTGTATTTTACAGACCCATGAACTAATATATTTCTGTAGAAATCAAATAGGACAGTATACATTGTGATAAAAATTTTTAATAACAAGACTGACAAGGTGGGTGATGACTTTAAGAAAACCATTGCTACGGACAGTAAAATTGATATAGCAGCAGGTATTTTCTCTATCTATGGGTATGCAGTATTAAAAAAACAACTCGATAAAATTAAAAAACTCAGGTTTATATTCACCGACCCTACCTTTATAGAGTTGGATAAAAATAATAGGGAAGAAAGACAATTCCAAATCAATTCTAATCACCGAAAAAAAGCGATCAAAAGAAGAAAGTGATGTAGACAGCCTTTTTTCAGAAGGTGGAACAAGCGCATTAGTCAATAGCATTAAAGGGCTAGAAGACTTTGAATTACTCACCTTTACGGTCATAAAATAATGCGCTTACACCTACCTGATAGCGCATTAGTTAATCGCTTTATCGCCAAAACCAAGTTCTACGAAAAAGCGGCTATAAGCCCTAAATTAAAAGATGATTTTGTTAATAAGATACAAAAAATTTTGTGGCAATATAAACTCTCAGAAAATACGCTCGGTATCAATAAAACAGCCGCCGTGACAGAAATACAAGTCTTTGAGATTGAATTAAAAGAGCAGATTATTCCTAAAAACATTCTTGCGCTGATTGATAAAGTCATTCCCTATCAAATTCTTTATCAATT
>CAZMQH010000179.1:0-4573 GCA_964568245.1 uncultured Methylomarinum sp. | reverse complement strand
CTAAAGAAAGTAATATCTAGATTAGAGGGACTTGTATTCGTGCAGGGAAATTCTTAGCCCGACATTTTAAATGGGTTGCTGAGATGCTAGATGTTTTTATGTAAATAATTGTATGTGAGGTAGAAATGAAAATATTTTCTTTAGTGGTATCAGTTCTTGGTTTAACTTTATTAATAGCGTGTGAACAAACTGATTCGACAGCTGAGAAGGCGGAAGTAGCTGTTCAGTCAACTGCTGTAGAGGGTGAGGCTCAATCATCCGTTAATGCTATAGAAAAAGCTTCGGCAGTGGCAGAACAGGTGAAGGAAGCTGTTTCAGGAACAACCGAAGCAATCGCTGAATCAGTGGGGCAGGAGGTTGATAGTGCCCTGCAAGTAATGGGTAATGCGCAAACTGAAACTCGGGAGGTTGCAGGTGCAGCGGTATCTAGAGTTGAAAGTGATTTAGGGGCGGTTGTGGAAAGTGCTAAGGGTCAGGCTGATGTGTTAGGGAGTGCAGTTGAACAAGCCGTTAAAGGTGCTGCAGAAACGACAAGTGCTGGGGTAGACGAAGCGGCTTCAGTAACAAAAAATGCATTAGATACATTGGTTAAGTAAATGAATGGAAACTGAGTATCTAAAGTACTCGGTTTTTTCGTATTGATTCAATTGGCCGGATTGCACAAATTTATTTAATTATTTTTTGAAAAGGGTTGTATAATTTTTCTGAATGGTTATAATATCCAGCTCAATGTATGCGAGCGTGGCGGAATTGGTAGACGCGCTGGTTTTAGGTACCAGTATCTTTTGATGTGAGAGTTCAAGTCTCTCCGCTCGCACCACATTGAATATAGTTGGCAATAGTCATTGTTAACTTCTCAAAAAGTTAAAATTATATTTAATTTCAGTTTGTCTATGTTTAAGGAAATTGGTTTTAGATATCGGTTGAACTAGATATAAGTAAAGAATTGCCGTTATATCGGTATATTAAAATCACACATTGTTTGAGGTAAAGTAATGCAAGTTTCTGTCGAAAAGACATCGGAATTAAGCCGTAAGATGACTGTTAGTCTTCCTGAAGAAATGATTCAGGAAAAAATGGATGTTCGCTTTAAGTCGTTAGCACGTGAAGTAAAAGTCGATGGTTTTCGCCCTGGAAAAGTCCCTGTCCGTGTTGTTAAAAAAATGTACGGAGAACGTGTAAGAGGTGAGATTGTGGGTGATTTGATCCAATCTACCTATGTTGAAGCATTGCAAAAAGAAGAAATAAATCCAGCGGGTTATCCACATATTGATTCTTTTGATAAAAGAGAAGGCTTTAAATATACAGCTGAGTTTGAAGTTTACCCAGAAATTTCTTTAGAGGGCGTTTCTGATCTAGAAATTAAAAACCCTATTGCCGCAGTTGAGCAAGCCAACCAAGATACAATGGTTGCTAAGCTAAGAGAGCAAAAGAAAGTGTGGGCGGATGCCAGTCGGGCTGCCGAAAAAGGTGATAGAGTTACCGTTAGCTTTTCAGGTGAGAGTGAAGGTGAAAACTTTACTGATGGAAAAGTAGAAGATTATGTAGTTGAAATTGGGGAAGGAAAAATGATCCCTGGTTTTGAAGATGAATTGATTGGTCTAGAAGCGGGTGTGAGTAAAACCTTTGAAGTAACTTTCCCAGAAGAGTATGGAAATGAAAAGCTGGCGGGTAAGCCTACAAAGTTTGATGTTGAACTATCAAAAGTAGAGACTGCTTCTTTACCAGAAATTGATGAAGAATTTATTAAAGCCTATGGCGTAGAAGATGGAACTGTTGATTCATTTAATGCTGATGTTAAAGCAAATATGGAAAGAGAATTGGCTTTAGGCTTGAAAGCTAAGTTGAAAAATGCAGTAATGGATGGATTGTATGAAAAGTTACAAATAACTATTCCTAATGTATTGATTGATGAAGAAGTAAAAAATGTAATGAAGCCTTATGAGGCTAATGCTAAACAGCAGGGTAAGAGTCTTGATGAACTTGATTTGCCAAAAGATATGTTTGAAGGTCAGGCGAAACGTAGGGTTGCATTAGGTCTTATTCTAGGTGAGATTATTAAGCAAAACGATATGAAAGTCGATGATGCTAAAGTTAAAGCAACCATTGAAGATATGGCAAACAGCTATGAAAGACCTGAAGATGTACTAGAATGGTATCATGCTGATGAAACCCGTTTAAATGAAGTTAAACAAATGGTTTTAGAAGATCAAACAGTTGAGTGGGTTGTAGCTCAAGCTAAAATGACTGATGAAGCTGTTAGCTTTGACGATGTTATGGAAAAACAGCAACAGAAATAATCGAGATATAGGCGCAAGGTTAAATATGAATCAATATAATGGCATGAACTCATCACTTTTTTCTCCACAAGCTGCCGGCGGACTTGTTCCTATAGTGATTGAGCAGACGGCTAGAGGTGAACGTTCATTTGATATATATTCTCGATTATTAAAAGAGCGAGTTATCTTTTTGGTCGGTCAAGTTGAAGATTACATGGCTAACCTTGTGGTCGCTCAGTTATTGTTTCTGGAATCTGAAAATCCAGATAAAGATATACATTTATATATCAATTCACCGGGTGGATCTGTTACCGCTGGTATGGCAATTTATGACACTATGCAATTTATTAAAGCCGATGTGAGTACTATGTGCATCGGTCAGGCTGCTAGTATGGGGTCGTTATTGTTAACAGCTGGTGCAAAGGGCAAACGTTTTTGCTTGCCTCATTCTCGGGTTATGATCCATCAACCTTTAGGTGGGTTTCAAGGTCAGGCATCAGATATTGATATTCATGCGCGAGAAATTTTATTAATTAGAGATAAGTTAAATAATATTTTATCTCACCATACTGGGCGGGATGTGGAAACCATTCAGAAAGATACAGATAGAGACAACTTTTTAAGTGCTCAAGACGCTGTTGAATATGGTTTGATTGATAAAGTTTTATCAAATAGAACCGCGGAAGAAAGTAAGTGATTTTGCTTTAAGTTTTCGGGGTGTTCTTTAGTTTTTGGTTCTATGTTAGTTGAGGGCTTGATTTATGAGTAAAGACAAAAAAGGCAGTAAAGATGATGAGAAATTACTGTATTGTTCATTTTGTGGAAAAAGCCAAGATGAAGTAAGAAAGCTAATTGCAGGGCCAGCAGTTTATGTTTGTGATGAATGTGTTGAGCTGTGTAACGATATTATTAAAGAAGAGTTGGACGGTGATAGTGAGCCAGGTGATGGGGAATTGCCTAAGCCAAAGGAAATTAAGGCTGAGCTTGATGGTTATGTCATAGGGCAAGAAGCAGCAAAAAAAATGTTGTCGGTTGCCGTTTATAATCATTATAAGCGCTTACGTAGTAATGGTAAAAAAGGTGAGATAGAGTTAGCTAAATCTAATATTTTGCTGATTGGACCTACGGGTTCTGGTAAAACATTACTTGCAGAAACTTTAGCGCGTTTATTAGATGTTCCTTTTACTATTGCAGATGCAACAACGCTTACAGAAGCTGGTTATGTGGGAGAGGATGTTGAAAATATTATCCAAAAGCTCCTGCAAAAATGTGATTATGAGGTTGAAAAAGCAGAAACAGGCATTGTCTATATTGATGAGATTGATAAGATTACTCGAAAGTCTGAAAATCCATCCATTACACGAGATGTTTCCGGTGAAGGCGTTCAACAGGCTTTATTAAAATTAATTGAAGGTACGGTAGCATCAATCCCTCCTCAAGGAGGAAGAAAACATCCGCAACAAGAATTTTTACAAGTCAATACTGCAAATATTTTATTTATAGTGGGGGGCGCGTTTGCCGGCTTGGATAAAGTTATTAAAGATCGTACTGAAAAGGGTGGAATTGGCTTTTCGGCGGAAATAACCACAAAAGACCAGCGCAAAAATGTTGGTGAACTTTTCGCGGAAATCGAATCTGAAGATTTAATTAAATACGGTTTAATCCCTGAATTTGTAGGTCGATTACCGGTAGTTGCAACACTGGAAGAGTTAGATGAACAGGCTTTGGTTGAAATTCTGACTAAACCTAAGAATGCTTTAATTAAGCAATATCAGCATTTGTTTGACATGGAAGGTGTGGAGCTTGAATTTAGAGACGAGTCTTTGTTGGCGATTGCGCGCAAGTCTATGGATAGAAAAACAGGGGCTAGAGGCTTAAGAACTATTGTTGAAAATGTGCTTCTGGATACTATGTATGATGTTCCGTCTGCAGAAAATATAAGCAAAGTGGTGGTTGATGAAGCTGCTATTTTAGGTACTTCAGAGCCGATTCTAGTTTATGAAGAGACGGAGCAAAAAAAAGCATAAGTTTTAGGTCTTATTGAAAAAGGGAGTCTTGTTATCAAGACTCCCTTTTTTTGCTTTGAAAAATCAGTATTACTATTGTTAAGATGGCGATCTAGGTCTATGCTGTAAGTTATACTTCGCGCGGTCACGACTGCGGATTTCTAACCGCTGAGTTTTTGCCGATATCTGCGTTGCTGAAACAGTTGCGTAGCTAGCTATGCGTCTATTTCAGCGCCTTGCTATCGACAAAAATCAGCTGCTTATAAATTCCGCATCCGTGACCGCGCG
>CAZMQH010000178.1:0-4588 GCA_964568245.1 uncultured Methylomarinum sp. | reverse complement strand
TCGAACCCCCGGCCTGCCCCTTAGGAGGGGGCCGCTCTATCCGGCTGAGCTATCGAGACTATTCTTTCTATTCTAGCATAGAGCTGTAATTTTTTTCTTTTCGATTTCGAATCTCTTCCCGCTCTATTGCTGCAACAAAGCGTTCGATTTTATTTCTACTTTTAGATTGAATGTTTTCAAAGTAACCTCCGACTAGGGTTTTTCTGCTGCCTTGATTGGATGTTTTTACAAAGCGAACGATAAGGTCAAAACTGATGCTTTGCTCGTCGAGGGTGATGTTGCAATTTTTTAGTAAGTCTCCTCGTTGAAACCGTGCAATATTATTGGGGGAGGTTATACCAACTCCACTTCTTGATAAATCAAAAATAAGCCCGCCTATTGATGTTTGGGTTCTTTGGGAAATAGCAGAGAAAGGGATGTTGAGCGATGTGATTTGGATTCTTGGGGATGATCTGCGTTGAGGGTAATATATTCTCTCTGGGATAGCTGTTTTGTAATAAGCCATTCCTCGAGAAGAACCAATTTGGATGCTTTCAAGTTTGAAGGCTAAATGAATACCTTTATAAATGGTTGATAATTTAAGTTTGTTAGAGTTCATCATTAAATTATTACCGTGGGAGGGTAATAATTCATCAAGGATAATTTGGTTATTTTCTATTTGTACATCTAAGATTGATGAGCTGAACTTTTTAGCTGTATTTTCAAAAATAATGGTGCATAAAGGAGATGCTTGTTCAATATCTTTTAGAAGTTGTTCAATTTTCTTTTGATCTGTTAAAAAGTTTGGGTTTGAACTGGGTTCGGGGTCATAATCCTCAGAAGGTGGGGGGAGTATGATTTGTTCTTTTTTGAATAAAGTTTTTAACGTCCCTAACATGAGCTATTCTCTTTATTTTTTAATCACGGTCGCTCAATTTAGCTGAAGAGCGGAATATTTGTTTGGCTTGTAGTCTACACTGAAGCTAATGTGTGAGAAAGTCGTTCATTGTAGGTTGAGCCATCACGTCCATAGGTTGTGGCTTGTTGGGATTTTCCCTTTATTATCTGTAATGAACGTTTGGTATGTTGGGCTAGTAAATTAATGCTGGCTCCATTTTTTTCATTTAACAGTTTACATTGTTTAGTAATAGAAAGTATTTGTTGCCAGAGGCTGGTTGAGGTTTTGATATTTAAATTAACGGCTTGTGCTTTTTTAAAATACTCTTCAATGCCGCTGGGTGACATTTGTAATTTTTCGGTGGCTAGTACTTGTGACATCTGTTTTGAAAACAGGTCTAGCTGAGAAACTGTTTCTTTTTTGTGCTGAGCAATATTTGAAATTGTTTTTGAGTCAGCACGGTGCTTTAAACTTTCTGCTTCTGTTGTTAGCTGGCTTAATAATTTAGAGCTTAAATTTAAGCCTGTTTTAAGAAGCTTTTCTGTAATGGGATAAGTTTTATTAATCATAAGGCTATCTACTATTGTTGAATTGTTCTCGTTCTATTTGCACCATCTTTTCTGCAATTTTTTCAGCATTAATAGGGTAAGAACCCTCTGTTAATGCGTCCTTAACCGCTTGAACACGCTCTTGGTTGATTGCAGAGGTGTCTTTTGATGATCCAAATGCTTTAGTTATTTCTTTTGCAACAGCAGTAAAGTCAATATTATCTTTTGAATTCTCAGTTTTCTGAGGAGCTGCACTTGTTGCCTTTCCAGTCGATGCTGGTTTTGTTGCAAAGGCATGAGTGTTTGCTTTTCCTGATATTGATTGAATAGTCATGATAGGCCTCTTTATATTGTATTTATCTACAGTTGGTATCGGCAGAATTGTTAATTACTTTAATGTTTATTCTAACGTTATCAAAAGGACACGGCAACAAGACCTTGTCTCACTACGGTTGCTTGGACAATTTGTTTGGATTTTATGTTTTTTATTCTAATGTTTTGGTCTTTGATTCCATCCATTAAGGCAATGCCTGCAACACTAATGTTAAAGTTTAAGCTGCTTAAATTAATGGTGACCTTTTCTCCACGTTTGATCAGTTTGGGTTCTGTTATATTGGATTGTGAAATAACACTACCAATATTTAAATTTCGGGTGGCCTGTTTATTAATGATATTTTTGGTGTCAGTAAAAAAACCAGATCGTAGCGTTGAAATTTCTGTTTTTTTAGACTGTAAAATACTTTCATCGTAAAATTCGCCTCGACGAATAGGTTGGGATAATACAATGACATTTTTGTAAATATTAATGATGGCAGAAGTGTAGATAGCCCATTTTTTCTTACTATTACATCTAACGCTAATAGAATTTCGTCCTGCTTTAAGCGTGTTTTTAGCGGTGGATATAACTAACGGCTCTGAACATAGCGGTAGTTTTAATCGACTGTCTATTTGACCTAGTTTTAATTTATAGTCGATAGCGGATGTTAAGTTATCAAAAATATACTGACGAGTGGCTTCTTGTATTGAGGTAATGGATTGAAAATTGTTGGCATGACTTTGCTGTATATAGCTTATTAACAGGATAGATCCTAAAATTAAATTAAAGTTTTTCATAAGGTGCGCCAAAAAAATGTCATGTTTTATACCGTATAGTTTTACATACATAAAACGTGCCAAATATTTTTTAAGTAAATCTGAGTAAAGTCGCTATACTTTAAAATATACTTTTTGTTAGGGGTTTTTTATGGCCGGTATTTTAGATGGTGTTGATCAAAGAACTAAGTTGGCGGGGCATAACCGGTTTGAACTTTTATTATTTAAATTAATTGGACGACAAAGATATGGAATTAATGTTTTTAAGGTTCAAGAGGTTATTCAATGCCCTCCTTTAAGCCAGATTCCTCGGTCACATTCTGTTATTTGTGGCGTTGCTCATCTACGCGGCAAAACTATTCCTGTATTAGATCTTTCTCAGGCAATAGGTATGCCTGCATTAGAAAGGGGGGAAGAAAGTTATGTGATTGTGACTGAATATAACCGCACAATCCAAGGTTTTTTAGTGGGGGCAGTCGATAGAATCATTAATATAGGCTGGGACCAGGTTAATGCGCCTCCCAGTGGTTCGGGTAGAGATAGTTATTTAACCGCGGTGACTGAAGTTGATAAGGAATTGATTGAAGTCATTGATGTTGAAAAGGTTATGAAAGAAGTGATTGGTGGGCAGGAATGTGCCTCTGATGAGATGATTGATGGTGATATTTCTGGCTCTGGTGACCATGTTTTAATTGTTGATGATTCTAGCGTGGCAAGAAACCAGGTTAAACGGGTTTGTACTCAAGTAGGGATTGAATGTACTGCATTGAAGGATGGTCAAGAAGCTTGGGAGTACTTGTTAAAAATGGTTGATGAGGGAGTTAATATCGGAGATTATTACTCTATGATCATTTCAGATGTGGAAATGCCAAGAATGGATGGGTATACACTAGCAACAAAAATAAAAGGTCATCCAGATATGAAGGATGTTTATCTTATTCTTCATACCTCTTTAAGTGGTGTTTTTAATACGTCTATGGTCGAAAAAGTGGGCGCAAATAAGTTCTTGGCTAAATTTGATCCAGATACTTTAGTCAAAGCTATTCAAGATCAGTTAAAAGCATTTCATCAGAAACATGAAA
Organism: uncultured Methylomarinum sp.; assembly: GCA_964568245.1. Classification (GTDB taxonomy): domain Bacteria; phylum Pseudomonadota; class Gammaproteobacteria; order Methylococcales; family Methylomonadaceae; genus QPIN01. Next base: position 989 of record CAZMQH010000178.1, on the reverse strand, counting down.
GTTGATTTTTGTAAGGTGACTGTGCTTGCTAAAATAGCCAAATTGATATGACGAGAAATTTTAAATGACACCGAACGAATATAAAATTATTCAGAATTTCTTAAGCCAGTCATGTGGCATTGTGCTGGGGGATAATAAGCAGTATTTAGTCAAAAATAGGCTCAGTGGATTATTGACAAAGTTTGATTTAGCTTCGTTTTCTGAATTGGCAAGAGCTGTACAAGCAAGTAGCTCTTTAGCCTTAAAATTAAAAGTAGCGGTTGTTGATGCGATGACAACAAATGAAACTTTTTGGTTTAGAGATGATATGCAATTTTCGGAATTAAAAGACAAAATATTTCCTGAAATTTTTGAAAAGAAAGCAGGGACTGTTAAAGTCTGGTCGGCAGCATGTTCTTCAGGGCAAGAGCCTTATACAATCAGTATATGTGCTGAAGATGCTAATAAAAAGTCTGGGAAGATGCGTAATGTGCAGATTATTGGTACTGATATATCTGAGTCCATATTGATGGAAGCTAAGGCCGCAGTCTACTCTGAACTTGCCTTGTCACGAGGTTTAGATGCGCAGAATAAAAATCAGTATTTTCAAAAAATGCATGAGGGTTATAAACTTAATACAAATATAATGCGAAATGTGAGGTTTCAGCAGTTTAATTTGTTAAAACCATTTTCTGTGCTTGGTCGTTTTGATGTGATTTTTTGTCGTAATGTACTTATCTATTTTTCTGATGAAGTTAAGCGAGATATTCTAACTAGAATGGCGAATTCATTAGAGCCTGGTGGCTACATTTTTCTTAGCAGCACTGAAGCTATGCCAACCAGCATTAAAGATTTTGAGCCCGTTCGGGGCGGGCGGGCTAGATATTTTAAAAAGGTTTCGTAATGGTTATAGTCCACTCTACAATTGAGGGGGAAGTTATACCATCCCAATATATTTATACTTAAGCTGAGAAACCCTCATTCCTGCCGGCTCTTAGCAGGAATCTATC
>CAZMQH010000177.1:0-4623 GCA_964568245.1 uncultured Methylomarinum sp. | reverse complement strand
TCCCTTAAGTGTATGGATAAATAGCCATATATTTATTGTTATTAAAATATGAGTGAATCGGACCTTGAGTGGGATGATTTCAAAAATATTGAAAACCAGCGAAAGCATGAGGGTTTCATTTAATAACGCTCAATTTGCATTTATGGATGAACGTCGTGTAATTGCTGAAGACTTAAGGCATAGTCAAGATGAAAGCCGTTATTATTGTTTTGTAAGCGCTCAATTCTCAGCGTAATTCCCAACCCCCGATAATAGTGCCACACTGTTTCCTACGATTAATAGTAGATAAGAGGGTATGACAGCGAATAACTTGGTGCTTGTTCAATCCTTGCTGGCCATATTGCGATGAGACCAGCCACTACCTTGACAAAGATTTACCTGTATCAATACCCGTTGATTTTCGTCAATCATATCGTGGTCTTTCTGCCATCGTTGAATGTGAGTTAGGGCATAATCCTTTTACTGGGTATGTGTATGTCTTTACCCATAAACAACGGAATAAAATCAAATGCCTGTTTTGGGAGAATAATGGTTTTGTGCTTTATGATAAGACATTGGCTGAAGATAAATTCAAGTGACCTAAGGCGGATAAAGAGATACTCATTTTAACAGGACAACAGTTAAACTGGTTGCTGGATGGTTTAGATATTGATGTAATTAAAGGCCATAAAAAAATGGGCATTATGAGTCTGTTTTTTAATCATGTTTTTCACATTATTACCCCTGGAAATATTAAAATAGCGCCATGATTTTAGCTAACAATTAAAAACTGGAACATTGAGTTTAAGGGGGTATCTAATTCTGAAGAGGGTTTTATTGATTTAATTGCGTGGCTTTCAAAGCATATAAATTCGACTATTTCAGAATACCATTTTGTAATGGAAGCTACCGGTGTATATCATGAGAGATGCGCTGATTGGTTATTTAATACCGGCTCAAAAGTGTCCGTTGTTAACCCCGCACCTATTAAATATTATGGACAGAGTTTAGCTGTTCGTTCTAAAAATGATAGCGTGGTTATAGCGCGTTATGGTTTGACTCAAAAGCCTGTGGCTTGGCTGCCTGAGGCACCTGAAATAAAAATACTTAAAGCTTTAGCTTCACGTCTTGATGCGATAGAAAAAGACAGTTTACGTGAAAGAAATCGATAGGAGAAATCAAACATAAATCCTTGTTCAGATAGTGTATTAAAATCTATTCAAATGATATTAGCTGTACTGAATGATGAGAAAATTAATTTAGAACGATTGATTGATATTCATATGCTATATTCACTTGGCTTCAGCTTGTTCCCTAGCGCCTACTGCGGACTGAAAACCATCATTTCGCTGTCGCTCCGTTTCCCTGATTTTCAGCGGTGGTAATAGTATCCGTTATGCCTATGATACGGAAAGTAATAGGGATAAAAAAGAGGGTAAGGGTAAATTCTGTTATCTGTTTGTTGCTGAGCGGGCCATATATGAATATTTTCCATTCTTAAAAGAGGTAGTGATAGTATTTTTTTACCAATTTGTTGCTCTATTTTCCCTGATAATATGCCTGTTACGGTGATTTCGAGTCCTTCTTTGTAAATTACGGGGTCTAAAAAGAGCGGGCTGCTAATGGCAAATCTACCTTCTGCTTTTCTATCTGTTAGTGGACGGCCATAGTGACTAAGGGGGTAAAACAAGGCTTGAATTTGGCTGGAATCTTTTTCGTTAGTTACATTGATGATCGTGCCGCCCCAGCGAAACGAAGTGTTTTGATAATTTGCTAGATTGGTTTTGACAGTGTTTAAATTTAAACTTGAATAGCTGTTGCCGCGCATAGTCTTGGGAAGACCTGAGCAAGCGTTTAAAAAAAATAGTAAGGAGATTAAAAACCATTTCATGATGACTCACGATTTATAAAAGGTTTTCAGTAGACAAGAGGAGCGGTTAAAAGTTCTTAATATGAAAAGGGGCTTCGTATGCTCAAACCCCTCAAACATTTTTTACATAGACATTGAGGTGCCGCATTTACCTTCGCCACATTTTGCTTCTTTATTTTTGTCGGATTTTCTTGCTGCTGGCATAGGCTTGTTACCTGCACAGCTTCCTTCTGCTGTTTTTTCTTCAGAGCCTTTTTGCATAGCGCCGCCGCATTTTCCTTCGCCACATGAGCCATCTTTCATTTTGTCTGAGCCATCTTCAGCCGCTGTTTGCATGTAGCCAGTAGATAATTCTGTTATTGTGAATGGGTTTTCAGCAATATTTAAAGTTGTTTCCGCTTGTATGGCTGTTGATGTTAAGCCTGAAACAATAGTGGTTCCAATGGCAATAGCTAAAGGTGTTCTGTTTGATTTTTTCATGATTTTTCCTTTTCTAAGCAAAATTAATGTAATTATATAAAGCTTGGTTATTTTAACCCTGCATTATTTTAGTCGTAGAATAGAGGCTAAGCTTACAGAATAACATAAGGCTTTGCTAATTACTTTGCTGGAAAGATAAATAAGTAGAGTAGGAAGGGGTTTTAAGAGGGTAGGGCGGGATATTAAAGACCTTCCCCATAAAGAGGAAGGTCTGGGTATCTTATTCGAAGTTGTTATCGTATCTTTTAACCGCTAGTAATGCAGCTTCATTTGATTCAAGTGTAGTTGAAGCACCTGCAAGTGTTAGATGGTCAGTTTCACGACTTTTTAATACTAAAACCAGAGTAACAGAGACAATAGTCATTACTATTAAGATTTTTGTGAAGTTACTTTTTTCTTCTTTTTCAGCCATTTTATAATCCTCAGTATAGTGTTATTTTATTTTTATCCCTCTTTTCTCAAAGGGGGGGGGTGCTGCTTAAAAATAGATTAAGCAACTCATCGATATTTGTTTTTATTTTTTCGACAGATCTATTGGAACATGGGGAGGGGCTTATGTCAAAAGATTTGCGTCTATTTGTTAAACAGATTATTTCCAAAATGAATACAATGCTTCTTACTTGTTTGTTAGTGATTGATTTTATAAGGTAAAATAGTATTTTTGTATGCAAGGCCATAAATAAGGAAAAAGAAAATGTTTGAGATTTCAGAGTTAGGACATGCCGTCAAAAAGTCGGTTTATAACGATCAAGTACCAGAATTAAGAACCCAGCTGTTAATTGCGCAAGAAAAAATCAAGCAGAGTGATTTTTCGGTCATTATTTTGATTTCAGGGGTTGATGGTGGAGGTAAGGGGAGGATCATTAATTTGCTTAATGAGTGGATGGACCCTCGATATATGAGAACGATTGCCTTTGGGAAGCCAACAGGTGAAGAAAAGGAAAGGCCAAAATTTTGGCGCTACTGGAGAACATTACCTGCTAAAGCTACGACTGGGTTATATGTTGGCTCATGGTACAGCTCTTCGCTTTCAAATAGAGTATATGACAAAATTGATGATCGTCAATTGCAAGTGGAGCTTATGCATATACGGCAACTTGAACAGGAATTGATCGATGACGGTACTTTAATTATTAAATGTTGGTTACATTTAAAAAAGAGTGAGCAGAAAAATCAATTGAAAACATTGGAAAAGAATCCTGATACGCAATGGCAGGTAACAGAAAGAGATAAAAAGCATTTGGAAATGTATGACGATTTTGTATCTGTCGCAGAAAATGTGCTGGCAGAAACCAGTACAGGGGACTCTCCCTGGTTAATAATTGATGGTTCTGATATTAGGTACAGCAGTTTAACGGTTGGACAACATATTTTAAACCGTATTGAACAGCATTTTCAAAATCGAGGAATTAATCGTCAAATTCAGCCACTAGAAAATAAACAACAAACTAATCAGTACCAGAAAAACTTACTAGATTCACTCGATTTATCGTTAAAGTTAGATAAAAAATCCTATAACGCTAAACTGTCGAAATATCAGGGTAAGTTAAATAAATTATCCCGCCAGGCGCATGAAATGAAACGATCAAGCATTCTGGTTTTTGAAGGTTGGGATGCAGGAGGTAAGGGGGGAGCTATCAGGCGATTAACTCATGCGATAGATGCTCGAGGTTTTCAGGTTATTCCTGTTGCAGCACCTACGGATGAAGAAAAACTGCATCATTATTTATGGCGGTTCTGGCGACATATTCCTAGGGCTGGGCAGGTCACTATATATGATAGAAGCTGGTATGGACGCGTATTAGTTGAGCGAGTAGAGGGATTTGCTCAGAAAAATGAATGGCAGAAATCATATTCTGAGATTGTTAATTTTGAAGAAGCCATGTCAGATCATGGTTCTTTATTACTCAAGTTCTGGTTACATATAGATAAGGACGAACAATTAAAACGCTTTAAAGCACGAGAACAAATAAGTTATAAAAAACATAAAATTACCGAGGAAGACTACCGTAACCGTGAGAAATGGGATGAATATAATATTGCGGTTAATGAAATGGTGGTTCGAACCAGCACTCAGCAAAACCCGTGGGTTATGGTTGAGGCCAATGATAAAAAATATGCACGAATTAAGATTTTAAAGGTTTATTGTGAGCAGTTGGAGAAAATGCTGGATAGTTAAGGAGTCTCTGGTTAAGTCCAATTAGTTTTACTCGATATTCCAGTTTTTTTGACTTGAATTCAGAAAACACTGAAAACTAGAGGGGATGGCTAGCATCTGGCTCCCTGCCGCTGCG
>CAZMQH010000176.1:0-4756 GCA_964568245.1 uncultured Methylomarinum sp. | reverse complement strand
GACTCAAAAGGGCTTTCCCTCGCGACGGTTTCTATTCTCGGACAGCCTCCTAGGTGCTTGGCTCAAGACAGAGGGTTTTTTCACCTTTAGCCTATTCTAGATTATCTAGGGCGGATGCTAATTTCTACGCGACGATTTTGAGCTCGGCCCATTGCCGAGTTGTTGGACGCAACAGGATAGCGTTCCCCAAACCCTCGTGATTGAATGCGGCCGTGTTGAATGCCTGATTGAACAATATGGCTAGCAACGCTGTTTGCTCTACTCTCAGAAAGTCGTTGATTGTGAGTATCACTGCCTGATGAATCCGTGAAGCCAGATATATTAATGCTAGTGTTGTCGAACTCTTTTAAGATAGTAGCAACAGAATCTAAGATAGGGTAGAAATTATCGTTAATACTTGTAGAGTTGGTTGCAAAGGTGATATTCCCTGGCATAATTAATTTAAGGTTATCACCTTGTCTTTGGATTCTGACACCCGTTCCTTCAAGCCTTGCTCGTAATAGAGCTTCTTGTCTATCCATATAGTAGCCAGCACCTGCTCCAACAGCTGCGCCAGCGCCAGCGCCAATCAATGCACCTTTGCCTCCGCCAGCAAGAGCGCCGATGCCAGCGCCAACCCCAGCACCAATTGCAGAGCCCCAAGCAGTATTGGCAACTTTTTCTTCGCCTGTGTATGGATCAATTGCACAGCCTGTTGTTAGGGATACAGCTAAAGCTAAGCCTAGTATTTTTTTCATGATGAGTTCTCGTGGGTGTTAAAGGTACAATAATAGTACAAAAGAGAAGTTTAAGGTGAGCTGAATATTGAGACTGTTATCGTTATATTTCGGATGGTTAGGTTTTTGCGCTTTAACTTTTAGATGCGATTGGGGTGGCTGAATTAGAATGTAAGGGTTTTTGGAGTGATTGATAGCATGTTATGTGTCTATTTTATCGCCTTGCTTTCAATAAAGTCAGCTGATTATAAAAACCAGTTTTTTGATTGTTCTGATTAGAAGCGGTAAGGGAGTATTATATTTTGTGGGTAATATGCTTTAATAATTTATTTAGTTGTTCATTTTAATAGAAATAAGCATTATAATGATCGGTTAATTTAAGATTTTTGGTAGGTTGAGTCATGCAAATTATTCAGGAAGCGCTCACGTTTGATGATGTGTTATTAGTACCCGCACATTCAACAGTGTTGCCAAGGGAAGTCGAATTAAAAACGAAATTAACAAGAGGCATATCTCTTAATATCCCGCTTATTTCGGCGGCTATGGATACTGTGACAGAAGCAAAGCTTGCGATTGCGATTGCTCAAGAAGGCGGGATAGGGATTATCCATAAAAATATGACTGTTGACGAGCAGGCATTAGAAGTCATGCATGTTAAGAAATATGAAAGCGGTATTATTAAGGACCCTATTACGGTTTCTCCTCATGCTACTGTTAGAGAGGTAATGGCACTCACTCAGGCGGCAAATATTTCTGGTGTTCCCGTTGTGGATGGAGATGACTTGGTAGGCATCGTAACCAGTCGTGATTTGCGTTTTGAAACACGGTTAGATGAAAAAGTCACCACGGTCATGACACCAAAAGAAAGGTTGATTACGGTCAATGAATCGACTGATCATAAGGCTGCAATGGCTTTGTTACATGAGCACCGAATAGAGAAGGTGCTGGTTGTAAATGATAAGTTCCATTTATGTGGAATGATTACCGTTAAGGATATTCAAAAAGCTAAGGACTATCCTCAGGCATGCAAAGATGATCAGGAAAGACTAAGGGTTGGTGCGGCTGTTGGAACTGGTGAAGGAACTGAAGAGCGTGTTGCCGCATTGGTTAAGGCGGGAGTTGACGTTATTATTGTTGACACTGCACATGGACATTCGCAAGGTGTTTTAGATCGAGTGCGCTGGGTTAAAACAAATTACCCTGATGTACAAGTTATTGGTGGCAATATTGCGACAGCAGAAGCCGCTTTGGCTTTGGTTAAAGCAGGTGCTGATGGGGTTAAAGTTGGGATCGGTCCTGGGTCAATTTGTACTACGCGTATTGTTGCAGGCGTGGGTGTTCCCCAAATTACTGCAATCAGTAACGTGGCTGATGCCTTAAAAGGAACGGGTGTTCCTTTAATTGCTGATGGTGGTGTCCGTTATTCGGGTGATGTCGCTAAAGCGTTGGCCGCAGGTGCTCACGCTATTATGCTAGGTGGGTTGTTTGCAGGGACTGAAGAAGCGCCAGGAGAGATTGAATTGTTTCAAGGTCGCTCATACAAATCATATCGTGGAATGGGATCTTTAGGGGCAATGTCTCAACAACAAGGTTCTAGTGATCGTTATTTTCAAGAAGAAGATAGTGTTGAAAAGTTGGTTCCAGAAGGTATAGAGGGTCGTGTTCCCTATAAAGGGAGTATGCTGGCTATTATCCATCAATTATTGGGTGGAGTTAAGTCGAGCATGGGGTATACAGGAAGTGCAAGTATTGAAATTATGCATGAGAAAGTTCAATTTGTGCGAGTAACAAGCGCAGGAATGAGAGAGAGTCATGTGCATGATGTTACTATTACTAAAGAAGCACCTAACTATCAAGTTAGTTAAATCCATTTGGTAATACCTTTTTTATTGGGGTTCTGTTGAGCCCCAATTTGTTTTAAGTATTATAGGTCTTCATCGTGAACCAACAACAATCTTCAGATATTCATTCGCATAAAATCTTAATTTTAGATTTTGGCTCCCAATATACTCAATTAATTGCCCGTAGAATTCGTGAAATTGGGGTGTATTGTGAGATTTATTCCTGTGAATGCGATGCAGAGGAAATTGAGCAATTTGCACCTAAAGGGATTATTTTGTCAGGGGGGCCTGAAAGTGTAACCAGTAGTGAAACCCCAAGAGCGCCTAAGATTGTTTTTGAGCTGGGTATTCCTGTTTTAGGTATTTGTTATGGTATGCAAACCATGACAGAGCAGATGGGCGGAAAAGTTGAATCCTCTGATCATCGGGAATTTGGTTATGCAAAAATTAGAGCGCGAGGACACTCAAAATTATTAGCTGATATTGAAGATCATACTTCCAAAGAAGGCTATGGCTTGTTAGATGTCTGGATGAGTCATGGTGATAGAGTTGTTGTACTGCCCGCTGGTTTTAAATTAATAGCCAATTCGGACGGTGCACCGATTGCAGGAATCGCTGATGAAGAGAGATCCTTTTATGGCTTACAGTTTCACCCCGAAGTAACCCATACCAAGCAAGGCGGAAGAATATTAAAGCGTTTTGTTAAAGATATTTGTGGCTGTGATGCATTGTGGACGTCTAGCAATATTATTGCAGAAAATATTCAATCAGTTCGTGACTCTGTGGGGACAGACCAAGTTATTCTGGGATTGTCGGGTGGAGTCGATTCATCAGTTGTTGCCGCATTGCTTCATAAAGCAATCGGGGAGCAACTAACTTGTGTGTTTGTCGATACTGGGTTGCTACGCTTAAATGAAGGCGACCAAGTGATGATCATGTTTGCTGAGCATATGGGCGTTAAGGTTATTCGCGTTAATGCTGAAAAGCGTTATTTAAAAGCGTTAGAAGGCGTTACAGACCCTGAAGCAAAACGTAAAATAATCGGCAACTTATTTATAGAAATTTTTGATGAAGAGTCAGAAAAATTAACCGATGCCAAATGGTTAGCGCAAGGGACTATCTATCCTGATGTGATTGAATCGGCAGGTGCTGCAAGTGGTAAGGCTCATTTAATTAAATCACATCATAATGTGGGTGGTTTACCTGAAAATATGAAGCTGAAATTGGTTGAGCCTTTGCGTGAATTATTTAAGGATGAAGTAAGAAAGTTAGGCTTAGAGTTAGGATTGCCAGCAGATATGGTTTTTCGTCATCCGTTTCCAGGGCCTGGTTTAGGGGTAAGAATTTTAGGTGAAGTAAAAAAAGAGTATGCTGATTTATTACGTCAAGCCGATGCGATTTTTATGGAAGAACTCTATGCAAATGACCTTTATGACAAAGTAAGCCAGGCTTTTGCTGTATTTTTACCCGTGAAATCAGTGGGTGTGATGGGCGATGGGCGACGTTATGATTATGTTATTGCCATTAGAGCTGTTGAAACCATTGATTTTATGACAGCACGTTGGGCGCATTTACCGTATGATTTTCTTGATTTGATTTCTCGTAGAATTATTAATGAAGTGTCGGGTATTTCGCGTGTTTGTTACGACATTTCAGGAAAGCCGCCAGCAACAATAGAGTGGGAATAGACAGATAAGGAAGTGGATAGCATAGATGAACAATGGATGCGATATGCTATCCGTCTTGCCCAGAAAGCAGATACCCAAGGTGAAGTGCCTGTTGGGGCAGTATTAGTACTAACTAATAAGGTTGTTGCGGAAGGCTGGAATGAACCCGTTCAAAGCCACGATCCTACCGCACATGCAGAAATGCTCGCCATACGGAAAGGTGGGTTAGCAATGGAAAACTATAGATTGACGGATACGACTCTCTATGTCACCTTGGAGCCTTGTGTGATGTGTCTGGGGGCAATATCACATGCGCGGGTTAAGCGGTTGGTGTTTGGGGCATTTGATCCTAAACGTGGAGCCGTATGCAACGCATTAAGTCTAACGGATGCTGCATTTTTAAATCATCGAATAGATTGGTTGGGGGGCGTGTATGAACAAGAATGTGCTGATTTATTGCTAGATTTTTTTAAAGCTAAAAGAAAAGTTGCGAAAAGTAAACTAAGGATCTAGGAGGCTGTCCGAGAATAGA
>CAZMQH010000175.1:0-4774 GCA_964568245.1 uncultured Methylomarinum sp. | reverse complement strand
CCTTAACCCCGAAGATAACATTCAGTCTTTTTTTAAAGTAAGTGATAAAAATGGACAACAAGTTAAAGGGAGTTGGATTATTTCTGGTCATGGTTTAGTTGCTTATTTTCCTGAAATTGAACCATCAACTACTTATGTTATTGATGTTTTTAAAGGCTTAACATCGGCTACCGATAAAAAACTTATTAAGACTGTTAGTGAAAAGGTTGAAACGCGTAGAATGCCTGCGCATGTTAGCTTTGCTAGCCAAGGATCAATATTACCCGCAAAACTGGCTAAGGGTTTACCTGTTATTAGTGTCAATGTTGATGAAGTCGATGTGGATTTTCACCGTATTAAACCCGATAGAATCAGTCATTTTATAGCGCAATGGACAGCCCATTCAGGTAGATCAAATCAAAGTGGTTATTACTTAAAAGAATATTCTGCTTATACAGAATTGGTCTATAGTGGCCGATTTTCACTTAATCCACCTAAAAACACACGACATACTACACATCTAGATTTGTCGGCTGTTGATAAAATTGAATCGGCGGGTATTTATCTGGCAGTTATGAAAGCTGCGGGGACTTATGAATATGAAAAACAAGTCAGCTTTTTTACGGTCAGTGATATCGGGCTGCATGTTAGAAGTTATCCAGACAGGATGAATGTGCAAGTCAGTTCCTTGGCTACAGGTAAAGCCGTATCAGATGTTACTTTATCTTTAATGGATGCGAATGAAGCTGTGCTCGCTAAGGCTAAATCAGATAATCAAGGGCAAGCCACTTTTATAGCGCCATCTCATAAAGCACAATTATTGATTGCTAGAAATAAAAATAACATTGCATTACTTAAGCTAAATTCTCCAGCTTTAGATTTATCTGAATTTAAAGTGATGGGGCGTTCTTATAATGCTATCGAAATTTTTGCTTATGGCCCTAGAGATTTATATCGACCTGGTGAAAATGTACAAATTAATGTTCTATTACGGGATGCTGATGGGCAAAATATAACCGCTCTGCCAATCAGTGCGGTCTTTATTCGACCGGATGGTCAGAAAATTAAGTTTTTAACTTTATATCCCAATAGTGATGCAGATAAGCAAGGCTTTTATCAAACGGAATATGCCTTACCTGCTAATGCACGGACAGGGCAGTGGACATTAGAGCTTAAAACGGCAAATAACAATAAGCAACAATATCATTTCCAGGTGGAAGCTTTTCTGCCTGAACGAATGGAATTGTTATTGGGTGATCAAACTATTGAAGATAACTGGACAAATACAACTGATTCATTAAATGTTCCCGTGTCTGGGCAATATTTATATGGAGCACCTGCGGCAGCTAATCGTCTTAGTACTAAAGTGATTGTTAAAGCTAATCGGCATCCTATTAAACCATTAAAGCAGTATTTTTTCGGTTTGGAGGATGAAAAACCGCCTGTTGAATTTTTTGAGCAAGATGATATTAAATTAGATGAAAAGGGACTGGCAACAATAAAAATTGCTTCTCGTTGGAAGGAAATTACTCATAGTGCTTTTAACATTAAAGTGATTGCTAGCCTGTTTGAGACGGGAGGGCGACCGGTGACTCGCTCTATTGATTATCAGTTATGGCCACAAAGGTTTGTTCTAGGAATACGCCCTCAAAAAAAGCTAGATAATATCCCCGCTGATAGCCGCATAAATTTTGATATTGTTAAGTCGGATATAAAGGGAAATATACAGGGTAATACAGAAGTTTTAGCGACTTTAATTAAGGAAAGACGTGATTATTATTGGGAATATTCAGATGCTGAAGGCTGGCATTATAAATATACCGAAAAAAATATTAAATCTTTTGAGCAGCGAATTAAACTGCATGATAAAAAGCCATCAATGCTGACCGTTCCTGTTGAATGGGGTTCTTATTTATTAGTTTTAAAAGACATTCAGACGGGTCAACGTTCTAGTTTGCGATTTCAAGCGGGTAGCGGCTGGGGAAGTGAATTAAACAGAATGTCTGCACGACCTGACCGCGTGGTGATAACATTCGATAAAAAAGCTTATCAAGCAGGGGAGGAGGTTCAAGTTAAAATTGTGCCGCCTTATGCGGGCGATGGTTTTGTTATGGTTGAAAGTGCTGATAAGCCTTTGTGGTTTCAGCGAGTTACTGTGCCAGCTGAAGGGCTTAAATTGACCATTCCGATTGATAAAAAGTGGAGTAGACATGATCTTTATATTTCAACCACGCTTTTTCGCCCCGGAAATGCTAAAGAAAAAATCACGCCTAACCGTGCGGTTGGTTTGCTGCATTTACCTTTATATAGAGAAGATAGACAATTGTCTGTCAGTATTGAGGCGACAGATTCTATTGTTAGGCCAGAGAAAACCTTAAGTACGGTGATTAAAGTTTCTGGGTTTAGTCCTAATCAGGAAACTTACCTTACCTTGGCAGCTGTTGATGTGGGGGTATTGAATATCACCGATTTTGCAACGCCAGACCCTTATCAATGGTTTTTTCAAGCACGTCGTTATGCTGTTGAGCAACGTGATATGTATAACAAAATTATAGAATTAACTGAGGGTGGTTTGGTAAAACCTCGTTTTGGGGGGGATGTTGATAAACGGGCGGGTGGCGCAAGGCCAGATTCATCGGTAAAAATCGTCTCATTATTAAGTGAGTTGGTTAAAACAGACAAAAATGGCGTGGCAACTGTTAATTTGGCGTTGCCCGACTTTAATGGCAGGTTACGATTAATGGCTGTGGCCTTTAACCAAAATCAGTTTGGTTCAGCAGAAGCTGAAATAACAGTAGCGGCCCCAATTATTGCAGAAGCCTCACTTCCTCGCTTTTTAGCATCGGGTGATTCATCTTTTATGATCTTGGATGTACGTAATCAAAGTGGGACAACTCAAAAACTATCGTTAGCTGTTTCAGCTAGTTCACCCATCCAATTAAAAAATGGCTCACTTTCGTTTGAACTTGAAGATAAACAGAAAAAAGTTATTCAATTTCCGATAACTGCGGGTCATGCTTTTGGTCAATCTCAGATCAAATTGTTTTTAAATAATGCAGAAACTGAATCTGAGAGGATTAAAATCAATCGAACATGGGCCTTAGGCGTTCGACCTGCCTATCCTGCGATAAGTCAGGTCAAACGTAAAATAATTGCTGCAGGTGAGAGTGCCTCTATAAGGCCTGCGTTGAAAGATTTAATGTTAGCGTCTGCAAGCCTTGATTTATCAATCTCTTCTCAACCTCCGATTAATATCAAGCAACATTTAAAATTATTGCTCAATTATCCTTATGGATGTTTAGAGCAAACCATTAGTAGTACTTATCCTTGGCTATCTTTAAGCCAAGTCAACTTGCTTTTATTAGGGCTTGATAAGATTAAAATCGATCATAAATTAATTGATTTATCAACAAGTTTGAGTCAAATTGATAAAGGTATTAGTATTTTAGCGGGGATGCAGCGTAGTAATGGTAGCTTTGGTTTATGGTCAAATACAGATCAAGAAGAACATTGGTTAACGGCTTATGCCAGTGATTTTTTATTAGATGCTAAGGAAAAAGGCTATGGTGTTCCTGATCAATTGCTTAATAAAGCCTTGCAGCGATTAACCCAATACTTAAACAATCGGGGAAGTATGTATGGGGAGCGCTATAGTCAGTCACCAGGACATTATAGTGTGGCTTATAAAGCCTATGCCGCTTATGTTCTGTCGCGGGTGAATCGAGCTCCATTAGGCACTTTGCGTACCTTGTTTGATCATCATAGAAAAGAAATAAAATCAGCTTTGCCTTTGACTCATTTAGGGATTGCACTTTATACACAAGGTGATAAAACGCGGGGTATTAAAGCTATTACAGAAAGTATCGCTAAACCAAGAAATAATCAGCTTTATCTAGGCGATTACGGCAGTCGATTGCGTGATATGAGTGTGATGACATTTTTGTTAAATAAATATCCCATACCGGTGAAAGAAAGTAAAACATTGATATTTCAATTGGCGGATGAGTTAAATAATCGGCAATATTTGAGTACTCAAGAGCGTAATGCTTTATTTCGAGTTGGAATGCAGTTGAAATCAATGGCTAAGAGTGAGTGGCAAGGTGATTTGGTTTTAGATAATATCTTGCTTAAATTACAACAAACGGGAGGCTATCAAACTCAGTTTATGGGGGATGATATACCTAATAAGATTCAATTCCACTCTAAGTCTAAACAGCCTCTTTATATGCAATCAGCAATCAATGCTTATCCTAAATCTGTAGCTAAAATGGAGATGAAAGACATAAGAATAGAACGTAATTATTATGATTTAGAAGGGCATAGTATTAAGCTAGGGCAACATAAATCGGGCGCTGTGGTATTAGTTCACTTAAATATCTTGGCTGATAAAAGAATAAAAGATGCCCTAGTGGTTGAGCTAATCCCTGCCGGTTTTGAGCTTGAAAACCAGAATTTAGAAAATAATATTAAAATTGATCGTTTTAAAATAGGGAATGAAACCATTGAATCTATGCAGTACTACAATCAAGTGAAATATCAGGAATATCTTGATGACCGTTTTGTAGCTGCCGTTGATTTACATAAGCATAGATCTGAGCATTTGTTTTATTTAATGCGAGCGGTTAGCAAAGGTAAGTTTACCAACCCGCCACCTTATGTAGAAGATATGTATAGGCCTTATATAAGAACGATAGGCCATCAATTTGACGATATTGAAATCAATTAGGAGGAGGCGTAGGTATTCATGTCGTCACTATTCAGCGTATTCATTAAAACCCATGAGGTGGGAACGTCC
>CAZMQH010000174.1:0-4802 GCA_964568245.1 uncultured Methylomarinum sp. | reverse complement strand
TTTTTTTAAAAAATGGAGCACCACTAAATCTGAGAGAAAAGTGCAATGAAATTTTATGTTCAATTTAAATATCTAGACAACTAATATGTTTTGGAATCGATCAAAGAAAACAAAAAAAACCGACCAGCCTTCCGGTCTAGGTAAAACAACCCCTATAACAGAAAACATACCCTCCTCTTTCTTTCAGAGCTTAGTGCCTGTGGGAGATATGCCCGATTATGAAATACAGCAATTTGAATTGAGAGAGTCTCGCCATGTGTCGGGGGATGTGATTTTTGATCATGATGAAGATTCGTATTCAGTGCCTTATTTACTTAAAGGCCAGTGCTATGTAGAAACGCTTAATGGTTCGGGTTATCTGGTCAAGGCTGGATCTTTTAAAGCACTTTACCCATTAAGTAATGGGCAATTGTTTCAATGTAATGTAATCGCAAAGTCTAAAGTTACCATTGTACATTTCCCCGCCAATATTCTAAGTTTAACGGGTCAGCATATACGCAACCCCTTACTTAATTCACAAGATATTCCTAAAAATTTAGTTGATAATCAGTTTTTTGATGATTTTTGTCGATATTTTAATCAGGATAAGTTGATTATTCCTAGCCTACCCAATGTAGCGATTAAATTAAGGGAAGCAATCCAAAAAGAGATAGGCATTCATGAAGCGGTTAAAATAATTAATTTAGATTCGGTTATTTCCTCAAGACTGATTCAAATTGTGAATAGTCCTATGTATCGAAGTGCGAGTGCAATAACCAGTTCTCTGGATGCTGTTTCTCGATTGGGGTTGAACGCAACACGAAACCTTGTGACCAGTATTTGTATGAAAAACTTGTTCAGAAGTAAAAATAAAGAAATTAATCTTAAAATGCAAGGGCTTTGGAAGCAAAGTATCCATGTCTCTAGTATTAGTTATACGCTTGCAACATTAGCTAAAAATATTAGCCCTGATGAAGCATTGCTTGCTGGTCTTACGCACAATATAGGGGCAATCCCTATTCTTATCTTTGCGGATGGCTTAAGTGATACTGAATATTCAGTTCAAGATTTAGATCAGACTATTTTTGCACTTCAGGGTATCATTGGTTCTCTCGTGCTGAAGAGCTGGGAATTCCCAACATATATGCAAGAAATGCCAAAAAATATAGCGCAATGGTATGGTAATGAGGATGGAGAACTTGATCTTAGTGATATTGTACTATTAGCCAAGTTTCATAGTTTTATTGGAACTAAAAAAATGCAAAAGCTACCGCCAATTCACACCTTACCAGCTTTTCAAAAACTGGGAAATAATCAATTAACTCCTGATATGTCATTACAAATGCTGGAAGATGCTAAGCAAAAAATAGCTGAAACCATGAGTATCTTTAAGGCGTAGTTATCCCATAAATCTAAGTTTTTGTATTTTTAAAAATCAGTTGGTATTTTAATTTTTCTGGTAGATTAATAATGGTTTGTAGGAGCGTCCGCCCTCGGCGCGATTTATTAGAGAAAAGAGCATTATTTTATTCGCGCCGAGGGCGGACGCTCCTACAATATTTCTGTTAAATTAATTATGCACAGGTACTTATGCTTGGCTGGAAAATAACAGGATTATCGTCTATTTTCCATGCTGGGTATTTCTCCATAATAGAGCTAAACAAGTTAGATTCAATATGTCGATTTAACCAATGGTTTAGTTTTTGATACTTTGAGGCTTGGAACCAATGACTATTTACATTGGCAAATTGTCTAATAAAGGGAAAGATAGCAATATCGGCTAAACAGCATTGGTCACTACATAGGTACTGATGGTGGGATAATCTATTTTCTAGTTCAAGGATAAAGCTCTCAGCTTTTTCTCGATAAAAATGTTCATCGTTTTCAGGGTATTGGTCTGCATATTTATAGCGGTCTAAATAATACTTAAATTCTCCATCATTCCAGTGAATTAGCTGTTGTACCTCATCGCTAAACTGGGGGTTAAGCCAGTTAGCGGGATCATTGATAGATAAAGCCCAATACATAATATCTAAGCTTTCATCAATAATCTTATTCGTCTCTAAAAGCAAAACAGGTACGGTAGCTTTGGGCGAGGCATCTAATAAGGACTGAGGTTTATTGCGTAAAACTATTTCACGTAGCTCCATTGTGATTGCTGAATTAGCAATAGCCAGTCTAGCCCTCATGGCATAAGGGCAACGACGGAAACTATATAAGATAGGTAAGCTGGAATTCACAATATTTTAAGATTCTGCAACTTGAGGCGCAAACACTTCATCAATACCACAGTACCGGTTTGCAGGGACGGCCAACTCAATCAGCTTAGGCCGGGGTAAGTTAAGGTTGTTCATGATTTCAATAAACTGCTGTTTGGTTTTACCTGCAAGACGTGAGTTTGTTGTGCGTTCCTGAATAATATTGCTAATCCAGCGGCCTTTATAATCATGCCCAGGGTAAACGATAGTTTCGTCGGGTAAGGTAAATAATTGCTGAGTAATACTGTCATATTGTTGTTCTGTATTACCCGCTTGAAAGTCAGTTCTACCACAACCATCTATTAATAAAGCATCACCTGTAAAGACTCTATCTCTCCATAAAAAAGAGATACTGCCAGGGGTATGGCCAGGGGTAGTCAGTACTTTTATAATCTCATTTTCGCCAAACTTAAAGCTGTCACCATCTTGAATTTGAATATCAGCTGTTATTGCTCCACAAAGAGAACTAACGGCTGTTTTTGCGCCTAATTTCTGTCTTAACATGCCGCTAGCGGTAATGTGATCAGCATGGACATGCGTTTCTAAAGAATATTTTAGCGATAGCTCATGCTTTTTTAGAAGGTCAAGATAGAGTTCAATCTGTGTGTCGACGGGATCAATCAACACGGCTTCTTTAGTTTTTAAGTCAGAAATAAGGTAAGTAAGAGTACAGCTTTCTTTATCTAATAGTTGTTTGAAAAGCATAAGATTGCTCCTGTTTAAAAGGTCAAATTGAATAAGAATATTAACACATTCTAAATACCAAGAACTTTAGCAATCGAATGTTCCCACCAGGTTAAAGGCTTAACGACGAGGTTTGGGCAGCTATCATACCCTGTATATTCAATTTTTTTAAACACATCATCTCGTAACCAGGCATAGGCTGCTGGTGAGCTTTGTTTTAAGCGTTCTGGGATTAAAATATATTGTGCGACTAATTCGGCCAATTTTTCTTGAGTTTGGCCATCATAACGCCCTTCATTTATTTCCCATAAGTACTCAAAAGCCTCAAACCATTTTGAGGGCCATAAGGCCAGCTTGGCATGGTTAATTAATTTAAGCGTCTGGTTATCATTGGACATCTTTCGGTAACGATAAAAAAAATAAAGCTCATCATTACCATTCCAAAAGTGGAAGTTGTCAATGGTGTGCGCTATTTCATGCACAATAATAGGGATTCTAAAATCCACTAAATAACGTAAATTTATATCACGATAAAGTTTATTATCTTTTGCTTTATCAAAGGCTTTAACCGTAAAGATAATCAGATTTTGACCGCTATAAACTTGTGCAACGACCTGACTTCTAAACCCTACACCAGGTACAAAAGTAAGAGGGTGGGTGTCATCAGACCAAATGCTGGTGGCAAAATCTTCAGGAAAGGCATCTTGAATAAGTGTTTGGATGTTATCGTCTAAATTTTCAATGACTTTATCTAATTCTTTTATGGGTTTAGCTTTACTGATTTTTTTCCGCATAAAAGGCGGGATTTTACGGATAGATTTTTCAAAAACGCGTAAATGGTCAACAGTAAAGCGTCTTGCCTTATAATTCTCACCATGCTTAATGATAGTTTTTGTATCATAGAAAAGCGCAAGTGCTCTCATGGCGGCTTCTTTACTATCCCAGTATTTCTCAAGAATACAAAGATCAACAGATGCAGCTTCTTGGCAGTCTTCCTTATAATCTTGTAAGTCTTCTAAATGATCTTCATTACTATGATCTGTGAGTACTGCAACGGCATTCTTACGCAACAGATAAGGATAATCTTTTTCATAAAAATGCACAGTTTTGGACAATTCATGATAAGAACTAAAACCAGATTGATCAGTGGTACAGAGTAAAGACTGATCAGTAGAAAGGGGAAAAAAAATATTTTGGAATAATGGGGTTGCTTGAACTGACGAGTTTGAGATAAACAATATATAAAGCGAGCAGTGAAAAAACTTTTTCATATAAAACATCGATTTATTAATAACAGGGAAGCCTTATTCTTCAGACGCGGATGGCTTAGATAATAAGGCTTTACTTTTGTCGGCCAGATGTTGTGCTTCAGCAATAATTTCTTTTCGATTTTTATAAGTATAGGCACCCACAGCGGCTCCCATAGCAAATAACAGCAACGGGTGTTTGCCCATTCTTTGTATAAATGTCGAACCCAGTTGGGTTCCCGCCGTAAGAATGCCTATGGTAACAATAGGATGACGGTCTTTGGACTCTTTTAGTTTTTGTTGTTGCATGACTAATCGACAGCTTGTGCTAAGGGAATAATAAAATTAAAAACAGCCCCACCCGTTGGGTTATGTTCAGGCCATATTCTACCATGATGGGCATCTATAAATTCTTTACATATTGCCAATCCTCGGTTAGTTCCGCCTGCATTTGTTTTTACTACTTTGAATAACCTTGTGAAAATTATTTTTTACTATAGCCGTAAGAGTATGGGTCATGCCAGAGCTTACAAAGTTAAAGAGACCTTCAACACCATCGGAATACTAGAAAAAACTATCGCCTAGGAGGCTGTCCGAGAATAGAAACCGTCGCGAGGGAAAGCCCTTTTGAGTC
>CAZMQH010000173.1:0-4834 GCA_964568245.1 uncultured Methylomarinum sp. | reverse complement strand
GGGGTTAGTTTTATTTCCAGAGTTGATAGATATATTTACGCTTTAGTTTTTCCCAGGCAAAGAAGATTCTTTGTAACCATGGGGGTGGGGCAGACTCTAGGCTACTATCAAACAATCCCGCTTTACTGCCTTGCTCGACTATAGGGTTTTCAAGCCAAAGCATTTGGATACCAAGCTCTCTATCTATTGTTTCAAATTGGTTGTCAATAGGTTGTGAAACTTTGTTTTTTTTAATCCAGTCAAGTCTAAGTTGAGCTGTATTCGAATCTAATATATAGGAATCAGCAAAACGCCCTCGACGCCCAATATATAAATGTTGCCCTTTAACCCGTTCGCTTTTTGGTGTGTAAAAATTACCACCACTGCCGATAAAGATAACTTTAGCTCCAGGAAAGTTAACGCTTTCTGTAAGTGCGTTGGATAAGCCTTGTTCAAAATCATCTAAAAATAAAGCATCATCTTCAAGAATCAGGCAGTAGCCTTGTTTTTGATTGGCAATATGTTGTAAGGCAATAATATGTTTTGTTGCACAAGACATTTGACCAGGAGTTAACTCATTTGTAGTGAAAAACTGATCAATGATTTCCGCGGTTAATTCGTCTTTATCCCAGTCAAGAATAAACTCAGCATTGAGCTTGTGTTTTAAAAGTTGGGATTTGATGAATTGCCTACGCTCAGTAAATTTTTTTACGTTGATAACGTATAGGGCAACAAGTTCTATTGGCATGGATAGCTTGTAAAAGTATGAGAGAAGGCTATGATAGGCGAGCGTACAAATAAAGGCAAGTCAAGTCGAAGTTAACGGATGTGAATAATTTTGTGGATAGCGGTCTCAACCACTTCCGGTGCCAAGCTATCTAAACAGGCGCTGTGACTCTTTCTATGTTGGTTGCATCCCTCAAGGTGGCATGGGACACAGGTGCCTTCGCCTTGGATTAAGTAAACATTATTAATGTGTTGATTTCCTTTTTTTATAAAAGGGTTTTTGTCGCTGGAGTAGTCTTTGGGCCAAGGCGCCCATTTAATAGGGTTGGTTGGCCCAAATAAACTAATTGTAGGTGTGCCTGTTGCTGCTGCTAAATGTGTTACACCAGTATCTGGTCCAATAAATAGCTTCGCATGACTAATTAGATTGCTTAGTTGACCTAAGCTAGTTTTACCTACAAGGTTCATCACTGGTATAGACAGTTGTTTATGAAAGTCAGTGACATAGTCAATTTCATTCTTGTCTGGCCCACCCGTTAATATAATATTTATATTATGTTTAAGTAAGTAGTGGGCAATGTGTTTCCACCCTTCCAATGTCCAGCGTTTATATGTCCAGAGGGGATAGAGGTGTAATATGGCATAATTAGTAAAGGGAAGGGGGGGATTTAAAGCTTTTGGTGCAGTGGCGGTTAGTTGATAGTGATGAGGCTTCTCAAGAACATCCATTAATTGTAATAGTTGAATGACGGTATGGGTATTAACATCATCAAATTCTGCCCATCCCTTAACTAAATAGCGTTTCCACCATCCCTTGCTTTGTTTATCTGGAACAAGGCCTATACGATTTCTTGAGGCAAATAATGAGTATATATAGGGGCGATCACCACACTGGGTAACAACGGAAAGGTCGTAATGTCTGAAAATTCGTTTAACTACAGCGAGGTATTCCTTTGTATCAGGTTTGTTGTTAACCGTTATGATTTCGTTTATATCTGAATTTCCTGCGAGAATGGCGGCTGTGTTTTTATATACCAGAACGTTTATGTTTGCATGGGGATATGCTTTTTGTAACGAACTGATAAGGGGGGTGCAGAGTAAAACATCTCCCAAATGTCTCAATGCAATAACTAAAATGTTTTTTGGTGAGGATGATAAGCAAAAATGTTTGTGCATGGTGTTGTAACAATGAGTGATAATAAAAGTATTTTGAAAGTGTGGAGATATAAATGAAGGTTCACCATAGCATAGCGCAGTTATTTGGCTATGAACTTCTTAACCTAAGAAAGCACCATCCAACTTTAGAATACCATTTAAAGACTTTGCTGGAAAACCTAGCTATTGATGTCGTTATTGATGTCGGTGCAAATAAGGGGCAGTATGGAGTAATGTTGAGGCATATCGGGTTTAAAGGGGAGATCCATTCATTTGAACCAGTCACAGCAAGTTTCAAGCAGTTACAGAAAACTGCTCAAAATGATGGAAACTGGAAAGTGTATCAATGTGCTTTGGGGGAAGAAAATACAGAAATAAGTATTAATATTACAACGGCATCAGAATTTGCTTCATTATTGGATGTTAATGATTATGCAAAAACTCTTTATGGTGAAAAGGTGCCAGTGATAGAGACGGAATTGGTTCGGGTCAGGGTTTTAGACGATGTTTTTGAAGGTGATAAATTATTTCAGTCAAGGCGAGTTTTTTTAAAGATGGATACACAAGGGTATGATCTAAGTGTGTTAAAGGGGGCTCAAAGTATTACAAATCATATTCTGGCGCTGCAATCGGAAATATCAATTCAGCCGTTGTATGAAGGAATGCCAGATTACATGGAAGCTTTGGCGGAATTTAGAAAGAAAGGTTTTGAGCTAACGGGGCTTTACCCTGTTAGCAGGGATCCAGGTAGTTCTATTTTAATAGAGATGGACTGTGTGATGAAAAAGATTGAATAAGGTTTTAAGGGTATCTAGGAAGTAATGAAAAAAACAAAAAAAGAAAAGAAGAGTTTGCAGGTTTATCGAAGACTAATGCGATACGTCTTTCCCTATTGGAGAATTTTTGCAGTTAGTGTTGTTGGGTTTGCCATGTATGCATCGACTCAGCCGTTATTTGCAATGGTGATTAAGCATATAATTGATACCTTAAGTACAGAAACAAAAGACGGTATGATGTATCTGCCATTGTTGTTTATTGCTTTGTTCTTTATACGTGGCGTGGGCTCTTTTTTTGGGAACTATTTTTTAGCGAGAATATCAGGTAATGTGATACATAAGCTACGATGTGAAATATTTAATCAGTACACTTTTTTGCCAACTAAATATTTTGACGCAAAAAATTCAGGTTATATGATTTCCCTGATTACTCATAATGTAGGGGAGGTGACAAGAGCAACAACTGATTCGGTAAGATCATTTGTGCGTGAAGGGTTTACTGCATTGGGTTTACTTGCTTATTTAAGTTATAGCAATTGGAAGTTATCCTTGGTTTTTTTGGCTATTGCTCCAGTAGTGGCGATAATGGTGAGTTATGTCAGCAAAAGGATGAAGAAGCTGAGCAAAAACATGCAGGAAACAGTGGGTGATATGACGCATGTGACTTCAGAAATGGTGAGCGGGCAGAGAGTTGTCAAGAGTTTTGGCGGAGAAGCCTATGAAATACAGCGTTTTAAAGACTGCAGCCAAGATAATAGGAAGCAGTTTCTGAAATTAATTATGACAATGTCTATACATAATCCTCTAATGCAGTTTGTAGTATCATTAGCATTAGCGGCACTAATGTACTTGGCGCTAATAATAATGAAAGATGCTGGGCCTGGTGAATTCGTAGCCTATTTGACAGCTGCTTTTTTGTTACCTAGACCTATTAGGCAGCTAAGTGATGCCAATGCAGAAATACAGAGAGGTATTGCAGCGGCAGAGACGTTATTTGAAGTGCTTGATGAGCCTAGAGAAAAGGATGATGGAGATTATCAAGTAGAAAGGGTCAAGGGGCATATAGAAATACAAGGGTTAAGTTTTAAATACGAAGGGGCTAATGAGTCTGCGCTAAAAAAGGTTAGTGTAAAAATCCAACCAGGACAAACGGTTGCTTTAGTAGGTGCGTCGGGTGGAGGAAAAAGCACTTTAATTAATCTGATACCTCGGTTTTATGATTATCAGTATGGATCAATTAAATTAGATGGGGTTGAGCTTAAAAAGTATCAATTAACCAATTTGAGAAAACATATGGCAATAGTTACTCAGCATGTAACTTTGTTTAATGATACGGTAGCAAATAATATAGCTTATGGAGAAATGGCGGGTAGCACGGTGAAGCAAGTGCGTGATGCTGCATCCGATGCGTATGCTCTGGGCTTTATAGAAAAGATGCCTAAAGGTTTCAATACTAAAATTGGTGAAAACGGTGCGAGGTTATCAGGTGGGCAGCGACAGCGCCTGGCCCTAGCTAGAGCGTTGTTAAAGGATGCTCCTATATTAATACTGGATGAGGCGACTTCTGCACTAGATAGTGAGTCAGAGAATAATATACAGAAAGCATTAGATAGACTGATGAAAGGCCGAACAACGCTGGTAGTTGCTCATCGATTGTCAACAATAGAAAATGCCGATGTTATTTTAGTCATGGACAATGGGATGATTATGGAGAAGGGTTCTCATCACGAGTTACTGAAGAAAAATGGAATGTATACAAAGTTACACCAAATGCAATTCAAAACGAGTGAGTATAAATTGAGATGAAGGTGCTGCTGCTGGCAGAAAATTAATGGGTAGGCGATTAGTGATATATCTATTTTAGGTGGATAATTGATGAACATTAAAATAAAGTCTTGACGACAGGATGAAGTGCTGTAGAATACGCCATTCTTTCAGGGAGCAAGCGGCTCTGGGAGAGGCGCAGGATGCGGAGTGAGTTGTTTTTATCGGGTTTAAAGTGATGGTGATTTGATTTGTTTCTTAGCATTAGATTTAAGCCTTCTGAAAATAAACTTTGACAAAAATATTTTAGAGGTTATAATGGTCAGCTCTTCGGGATTGGTTGTTTTCGCTTTCGAAGCAGTCTTCAGGATGAAGGTTGTTAGTTTTTACCGAGGTGATTGAGCTTGACTCTTTCTTTTCTTTAAAAATTAAAT
>CAZMQH010000172.1:0-4912 GCA_964568245.1 uncultured Methylomarinum sp. | reverse complement strand
AAAGTAAGTAATCTACTTCAATTGATCAAGAACCTCTTGAGCTGCCGTTTTTTGTTCAGCAGTTCCTTTTTCTAAAACCTCTTCAGCAATATCTTTTGCTGCTTCAGTATCCCCCATATCTATATAGGCCTTAGCTAAATCCAATTTTGTTTCCAGTTCATCCATATCCGTTAAATCGGAAACACTTGCATCTAATTCGGTAACGGGGGCTGTTGTCACGGGAAGAGTAGGTTCATCAAAATCGAAGTCGAAGTCATCAACTGTGGCTTCATCTACTCCATCAACCTTACTATCTAAGGATGTTTTTTCCTTAACTTCCTCTTCAACATTTGATGAAAAATCAAAACTTTCTAAGTCGATTTCAGACTCAAGCCCTTCATCTAAAGTAATAGCTTCAGGCTCAGCATTATTTTCAGTCACACTGCCTAAATCAAAATCGAAATCAAATGATTCAATATCTGCAGTATCCTTTACTTCTTCAAGCTTAGTTTCTTCCTGTTCGAAATCATCTGAGGCGATTGAATCCAAATCGAATTCTACCGTCTCAACATTTTCAGTCTGTTTTACTTCAGCTGTTTTATCATCACTATCAATATCAAAAATACTTAGATCAAAATCCAGTAGATTTTCGTCTGAATTATTTTCTTCAACTTCTGCAGGGGTCACCACCTCCGCCTTATTTTCTTCGGCAGGAGTCGCTGCATCATCAAAAATAGATAAGTCAAAATCAACCTCTGTCTTATCTTCATCAAGATCACTCAAACTTTCATTTACAGTAGTTTGGCTTGATTCCTCTGCCGCAGTGGAATCATCTTTTTGTTTTTCTTGTTCTAAATCAACAGATTCAAAACTAGCATGATCGATATATAAAGTAGATTCTGGATCTAACTCACTTCCCATTTCAACCACTTTAGCCCAAAACTCTGTATTTTCTGGTTTGCCTTCAGCAACTAACTCTTTGGCATACGCTTCAAAAGAACTATTATTCTCATGGGTATAAAAGATCTCTAACAATTTCAGCTTACACTCATCACGTTCAGGAAAATCTTTAATAGCTTGAACCATGAGGTCTTCAGCTTGTTGGTATCGCCCATAAGCCAAATAAACATCGGCTTCAGAAATAGGATCAACTTCGCTTTCATCAGTATCAAAGGCATCAAAGTCACTGGGTGTAAATTCACTTAAAAATGAACTTTCCCCGACCGTCCCCACATCATAAAGCGAAGAGTCTTCAGCAATGGGAATGGAAAGCTCATCATCTGCAGCATTAGGCAAATTAATTTCACTTGCTGTTGCAAACATACTTTCATCACTTATATTATCTTCAGCTTGCCTTCTTCGCCACCATATAAGCCCCAGAAGACTAAAAATAATAACACTGCCCCCGCCAATAGCGAGTGATAAGTAATCAGTCTGCTCTTCTACTATCGGTGCAGGCTTAAGTTTGATCTTTGGTTTTGACTTTACAATCGGTTTTATCTTTGCAGCAGCTGGCTTAGTCTCTTCAATTGCAGCTACTTCTTTCTGTTTTTCTATTTTTTCAGCTTCTTCAGCCGCCTTTTTATCGGCAATAACTTCTGCCAGTTTTTTTATTTTCACTTTACCTGGTTCAACAGCTTGCTGTTGTTTTACAGTAGGCTCAGCAATTTCAGCTGTTTTCTTATTTTGCAAGGTTGCAATTTGCTCATCTTTCAAAATGAGTATTTTTTGCATCATAACAAGTTGTTGCTCCAACCTATCCATTCTAGCTTGTAGTGCTAATCCCTCATCACTTCTTGCAATGATAGAATCACTTATTTCTGAATCAACAATATGTTTAGCCGCTTTATCACCCGTAATAACATCAACAGATTCGCCTATCACATCTACTAAAGGGGCTTCTAGCTCCAACTGACTAGCTAGTTGAGAGTCATCCCGACCTAACGGTTCGGTTTTTTGAGTAACCCGACCTCGCCATACATTATCTTGTTGTTTAAAAGCTGCTAATGCTTGTTTTTTAGATAACTTAAGAATGACATTTTTTTCTGGAATCTTTAATGTCTGTCCTGCCATTAAAGCATTCACATTTTTCTTATAAAATGCTTTAGGGTTTGCCTCATAGATAGACATCATCATCTGCTCTATAGAAACATCATCATAAACATTGGTTTTTTCAGCAATTTTCCACATAGAATCCATTCTACCTGTTGGCCCATACTGCCCTGTAACTGTTTTTACAACTCTTCTTTCAATATTGACTGGTTTATTAGTTGTATAACTAGCCACCTGTCGAGGCTTATCCATTACAGGCAGGGTTGGCTTTTTATAAGTAACGGGTGGATCAACTAAAACAGTAAATTCACGAAATAAGCTACCATTAGCCCAAGTTACCTCAAGTAAAAAGTCTAAAAACGGCTCTCTTAAAACTTCTTGCGAACTCAATTTAACAACCGTTGAACCATCCGCTTGAGTAATCGCTTTAAATTTAATGTTAGAAAGGAAGTAACTCCAAGGTACACCCGCGTCATCAAATTTATCAGGAGAAGCTAATCTCACGGTAATATCAGAAACATCTTCACCAGCAGAAACAAGTAAGGCAATCTCTGCATCAAGCTTCTGATTTAAAGCTGAATGCAACTTAATATCACCAATACCTAGTGGATATGCACTAACTGGCATCAGTAACGATACTGCCGCTATAGTTTTAGTTAAATTGCGCACAACCCTCTCCTTTACAGTTTTTTACCACAGTCTCAAACCTCATTAAGTTATCCATAGAATAGACAACTCACTGCCCAAAAATCTATCATTAGATTTTTCATTCATTTTAATAATATTCAAAAAAGCCACAAAAACCATCCCATCGCTCCATCGAGTTAATGAGTTTGATTTAAGCAGCTATATTTATTATCTAAGCTTAGACTAGATGTATTTTTTTACCAGCTCTTCTGCAATTTGAATGCTATTTAATGCAGCACCTTTACGAACATTATCTCCAACCACCCATAAATCAATACCTTGAGGATGAGAAATATCTTCTCTAATCCGCCCAACAAAGACATCATCATTCCCAGAAGACTCTGTTACTGCAGTTGGATAACCTCCATCTACACGCTCATCCATCACTGTGACGCCAGGGGCATCATTCAACAATTGACGAACAGTATGCACTTCAATTTTTGCTTTGGTTTCTATATGTACGGCTTCTGAGTGTCCATAAAAAACAGGGACTCTTACTGCTGTTGGATTAACCTGAATAGCCTTATCATTAAATATTTTTTGTGTTTCCCACACCATTTTCATTTCTTCTTTGGTGTAGCCGTTATCCATAAACACATCAATTTGCGGCAATACATTAAAAGCGATTTGTTTAGGATAGACATCTGTCGTAATAGGTTTACCATTTAATAGCTGAGCAGTTTGCTTAACCACTTCTTCTATTGCTTCTTTCCCTGTCCCTGAAACAGCTTGATAAGTACATACATTTATACGC
This sequence comes from uncultured Methylomarinum sp., assembly GCA_964568245.1. GTDB lineage: Bacteria > Pseudomonadota > Gammaproteobacteria > Methylococcales > Methylomonadaceae > QPIN01. The sequence continues at coordinate 1,440 of CAZMQH010000172.1, read as the reverse complement.
TCAATACCTACCGCATCATAAATTGGTTTTAACGCAACCAACATTTGAATAGTTGAGCAATTGGGATTAGCGATAATTCCGCGCGTTTGATAATCAGCAATTCTTTCAGGGTTTACTTCGGGTATGACTAAGGGGATATCATCGTCATAACGAAACTCAGAGGTATTATCAATAACGATACACCCTTTAGCTGCAGCTTTTGGCGCATACTCTCTTGAAATTGAAGCACCCGCTGAAAACAAACCAATTTGGGCTTTTGAAAAATCAAAATCAGCCAAATCCTCAACAATCAGTGAACTTCCTTTAAATGGGATTCGCTTTCCTGCTGACCGACTACTCGCCAAAGCATAGATATTACCCACGGGGAAATTACGCTCTTCCAGTATAGACAACATGGCTTCACCAACGGCACCCGTAGCGCCCACAACAACTACATCAATTTTTTTTGACACACACACCTCTGCACAACAATTAAAGTCACTTGGCTGATTATTTTTAAGACGCCAAGTGGCTATATAAAAATTTGTAACCACTCAATATAATTTTTAAAAGCAAGTTCTAGACCTTAAGCCCTCGCCCCTGGCGGGGAGAGGGTTTGGGTAAGGGGAGTTAAATAATGCTCTTCTTCAAAAAATTATTTTATTTTTAAAGAGATTAAAGAATAAGGAATAGAGAGCCTTCTTTTTATTCCCCTCACCCAACCCTCTCCCCGCTTGGGGCGAGGGCTTAAGAGCTAATGCAATCTGCTGAGTAATTACAAAAAACTATCCTAAAACAGAAAAAACATTTGCCGTAATGTCACTCACATCACCCACACCGGCAATTGAACTAAACTTCACCGATTGATCTGCTGAATAAAAATTAACTAATGGTTTTGTTTGCTCATGATAAACAGCCAATCGTTTTTTCACAATTTCTTCTTTATCATCATCTCTTTGAATTAACGCTTCACCTGTTTCATCATCCAGCCCTTCTTGCTTAGGCTTATTGAACTCAATATGGTAAGTCCGCCCAGATGCCAAATGCACCCGTCTTCCCCCCATCCGTTTAATAATTTCAGCATCCTCAACAGCAATTTCAATCACATGATCCACTGCAACTTTCATGGCTCTCAATCCTTCTGCTTGTGCAATCGTACGTGGAAACCCATCCAGTAAAAAACCATTACTACAATCATTTTCGGTAATACGCTCTTTGATTAGACCCAAAATAATATCATCAGAAACCAAGCCACCAGCATCCATTACTTGTTTAGCTTCCAAACCTAAAGCCGTTCCTGCTTTTACAGCAGCACGTAACATATCACCTGTTGAAATTTGAGGAATCCCAAATTTCTTAGTGATAAATTGTGCCTGTGTACCTTTACCAGAACCTGGACTACCTAAAAGAATAATACGCATAAAAAAACTCCAAAGATTAAAAAGAAAACCTGTCTTTACA
>CAZMQH010000171.1:0-5026 GCA_964568245.1 uncultured Methylomarinum sp. | reverse complement strand
CATAATATAAAAAACTGATGAGTATGGTACATAAGTTATCTAAGCCCGAACAATGGCTAGAGTTGCATGGTGATATTTTGTATCGCTATGGATTAGTTCGAGTAGTTATGTCTGAAATAGCAGAAGATTTAGTTCAAGAAACATTATTAGCAGCATTAAAGGCTAAAGAAAATTATACGGGTAAGGCCGCTGAATAAACTTGGTTAATTGGAATTCTGAAGTATAACATTATCGATTATTTTCGTAAATTATCCCGAGATAATGTACAGTAATTTGATGAAAAATTATTGAATGAGGAAGAGTATTTTGATGCACAAAGCCATTGGCAAGTTAATTTCTCATCTTGGTCAAAGCCTGAGCAGGCAATGCAGCAATGTGTTTCTCGCTTGCCAGCAAGAATGTCACAATTATTTATGTTGAGTGAATTCGATGATATGAACAGTGAAGATATTTGTCAATTAATGTCGATTTCATCGATGAATAATTTTTGAGTTATGCAGTCCAGAATTAGGGTGCAACTAAGGCAGTGTCTTGATATTAACTGGAAAAATCAGTAGAGGATTAGAAAATGTTAACATGTAAAGAGGTCACCTATTTAGCATCAAGAAAATTAGAAAAAAACTAACATTTAAACAAAAGGTGAATTTTTTTATACACTCCTTAATGTGTCGTCTATGTAGGGAATATAACAGAGATATAGCTGCTCTACATAAGATTATTAGGGGAAAGCGGGGAAAACTTTTTTACCAGACTCTTCTAATCTTTCAGAGCAATCACGTAAACGAATCAAGCAAATATTAGATAAAGAAATGGATTTAAAAAAATGTGAGAAGTAGGTGTTTAATATAATTATCAATAAAAGTAGCAGGGGCCTATTTGCCGCGACTACTCTTGATCTTGTTCTGTTCGCGGCCAATAAGAATAACTCAGAGATATACTGATTTTTTTATAAACCTGTGGCATGTATATATTGTATATATGTAGAGCCATGATACTTAATCCGGAGAAAATATGAGCAATACTGCAATCAATGAATCAGTCCAAAAATATTATGGACAAGTACTAAAATCCACTGAGGATTTAAAAACCAGTGCTTGTTGCACTCTGGATGCTATTCCACAATATTTACGTCCTCTGCTTTCTGATTTGCACCCCGAAGTTGTCGCTCGCTATTATGGCTGTGGTACTCCACTTCCGCCAGCATTAGAAGGATGTACCGTGCTGGATTTAGGCTGTGGTACAGGTCGAGATTGTTACTTGTTATCTAGATTGGTTGGCGAAACAGGGCATGTGATTGGAATTGATATGACCGAAGAACAATTATCTGTTGCCAATAACCATCGTGACTGGCATGCAGAACGTTATGGCTATGCACAGTCAAATGTAGAGTTTAAGCAAGGCTATATGGAAGATTTAGTCTCGGTGGGTATTGCTGATAATTCTATTGATCTTGTGGTTTCAAATTGCGTCATTAATTTATCGCCCGATAAAAAAAACGTCTTATCAGAAATAATACGCGTATTGAAGCCGGGGGGAGAAATATATTTTTCTGATGTTTATTCAGATCGGCGTATACCTCAAGCACTTAAAACTGAACCTGTACTTTTAGGTGAGTGTTTAGGAGGGGCTTTATACTGGGAAGACTTTAGACGGATTATGCAAGATTTAGGATGTCCTGATATGCGTGTGGTTAAACAAAGCCCTATTGCACTGGAAGATGCCGAAGTAGAGGCTAAAATAGGTATGGTTAAATTTAAATCGATCACCATTAGAGCGTTTAAAATACCGTTAGAAGACCGTTGCGAAGATTTTGGCCAACTTGCTATTTATAAAGGAACAATCACAGATCATCCTCACGCTTTTGATTTAGATGATCACCACCATTTTGAAACAGCAAAACCGCTCAGAGTCTGTGGTAACACCTTTGATATGTTAGCTGCAGGCCGTTATGCTAAGCATTTTGACTTACTAGGTGATAAATCAATCCATTTTGGTTTATTTGATTGCGCCCCACCGAATACAAATGTATCGATTGAGTCAGGAATAGCCTGTTGTTAGTAAATGATTATTTTAGAAGCTATAAAATATGAGTGGAGCAATTGCTATTTTTGTAAAAACCCCTGGACTTTCACCTGTAAAAACACGACTAGCAGCTACATTAGGGCAAACAACGGCTGAAGCTTTTCATATAGCTGCAGCTGGAGCCGTTGCTTCTGTTATGCAAGAGCTAGCAACTCAGGCCGATGTTCATAGTTATTATGCAGTGGCTGAGCAGCAAGCAATAAATCATCACTATTGGCATGAGCTACCGTGTATATGGCAAGGGGAGGGGGGCTTAGGTAAAAGAATGTCTTATATTTATCAAACACTGTTACAGAAGCATGATTTTGTGATATTAGTTGGTGCAGATATTCCACAAATGACTAGCTTAGAGTTACTAAAAGGCTCTGATTATTTAAGCCTTCAGCAGCATGCACAATTTGTCTTTGCTCCTAGTGAAGATGGTGGGTTTTGGTTGTTGGGTGGTAATTGTTATATTCCTTTAAATATTTGGACTGAGGTTACATATAGTAAAGCCACCACGGGCAATCAGTTTTTAAAAAAAATTCAGGCATTGGGTGATGTAAAAACACTTACTTGTTTACGGGATGTTGATGAAGTGCAAGATTTATCTTCATTAAAGGAGGCTTTGTTAACGTTATCCGCCCCAACCTCTAAACAGCTAAAGCTATTACAATCTTTAGATAGCTTAGCCATATAACTTACCAAATAAAAAACGATGCGTGATACTAAACCTTTATTGCTTAATAGCCATTTCCCCAAAATTATTCGAGGTCAGTTAAGCACTTTACAAATGAATTTAGGGTATTTGTGTAATTTAAGCTGTACCCATTGTCATGTTAATGCGGGTCCAAAAAGAACAGAATTAATGAGTCGAGAGACTATGCTGGTTGCCTTGCAATTTGCTAAAAAATACAACATTACAAACTTAGATTTAACAGGTGGGTCTCCTGAAATGAACCCAGATTTTCGTTGGTTAGTTGAACAGGCTAAAAAACAAGGCTTGCATGTGATGGATCGATGTAACCCGACAATTTTAGTCGAGCCTGGCTATGAGGAAATGGCAGGATTTTTAGCTAAACAGCAAGTCGAAGTGATTGCCTCATTACCCTGTTATTTAGAAGATAATGTTGATGCACAGCGAGGTGAAGGTGTTTTTAATGCTTCAATAAAAGCATTACAAAACCTTAGTAGTCTTGGTTATGGACTTGAAAATAGTGGTTTGATATTAAATTTGGTTTTTAATCCTCAAGGCATATCTTTACCTGCGCCACAGTTACAATTAGAACAATCCTATCGCCAGTTTTTAGATGAGCAGTTCAATATACAATTCAATCAGTTATTTACGATTACCAATATGCCAATTCAGCGCTTTGGAGCTGTATTACTGGCAAAAGGTCAATTTGATAACTATATGGATTTATTAAAGGGATCATATCAACAAGAAAACTTAGAGTATGTGATGTGTAAAAGTTTACTCAGTGTCGATTGGCAGGGTTATGTTTATGATTGTGACTTTAATCAAATGTTAAAAATGCCAATAACAGGGCAACAGACACATTTAAGGCAATTGTTAGAGATTATGCCTGAAGGCTTACCAATTGCCATTGCTGACCACTGCTTTGGATGTACCGCAGGACAAGGGTCAAGTTGTACTGGGGTATTAAATACTTGAGATGCGGTGTTTTAAAATATTCATACTTTGTTCAGCTTGGTTTAAGTATTTTATAATTTAATGATTTGTTTTCTGTGTAGAATATAAAAATTATATAATTACTATAAGCGTTAGGGGGCTTGGGGGCCTATGTTCTAGAATCGATATAAATTCCTTTAAATAACTTACAAGCTTTAAACTGGAGAAAAGTATGAATAAAACAATTGGCTCGTTAATGGTTGCCCTAGTATTAACAGGGTGTGCAACTGATCCAAACACACAATTATCGCAACTTCAAAATAAAGTTGATTTAATTCAAGCAAAGAATGATCAGCTTCAAACTACAGTTAATCAATCTGCTGAAGACTTACAAAGAGTGACAGAGTTAAATAGACAATTATCAACTTCTGTAACAGCTTCCTCTGCTTTTGGCAGTGATTTATTACCACCCAATGCTAAAACGGGTGAATGTTTTTCTCGTGTTCTTACACCTGCAGTTTATCGTACTGAATCAACAGAAATGCTTAAAAAGGCGGCGGGATATCGTATTGAAGTTTCTCCCCCAACTTATGAATGGGTAACTGAAAAGGTATTAGTAAAAGAAGCGTCTGAAGTTGCAGAGATTGTACCTGCTAAATATGAATGGAAAGTTGAACGAATTTTGGTAGCAGAAGCTCATGAACATTTAAAAACAATTTCTGAGGTTTATGAAATAAAGACAGAAAAAGTTTTAGTAAAACCTGCTTATACAACTTGGAAAAAAGGCCGAGGTCCTGTTGAAAAAATAAGTAATTCAACGGGCGAAATTATGTGTCTTGTTGAAATTCCCGCACAATATAAAACAATAACCTCAAAAGTCATTGTTACACCTGCTCGTATTGAAAAAGAATTCCATGATGCTGTTTATAAAGATATTAAAAAACGTTTCATGGTTGCAGGACCAACAATGGTTAAAAGAACTGTTCCTGCTGTATTTAAAACAATCAAAGTTAAAAGGATTGTAATAGCAGCTCAAGAAACACGTATTGAAATCCCTGCTGTTTACCAAACTGTAACCAATAAAGTTAGAGTATCTGATAGCGTTCTAGAATGGCGTAGTATTTTATGTGAAACCAATACTACAGGTGATGTCGTGCGTAATCTTCAACGTGCATTATTAGCAGCTGGCTATAATCCTGGCCCAATTGATGGTGTAATTGGCAGAGAAACTATGCAAGCTGTTAAGGCTTATCAACAAGCTAAAGGCTTAGCTGTTGGTCAGTTAACTATTGAAACCATTAGATCTTTAGGCATAAGTTATTAATTAGCTAT
>CAZMQH010000170.1:0-5069 GCA_964568245.1 uncultured Methylomarinum sp. | reverse complement strand
GAAACATGGGTAAGTTTAAACTGTGGCTGCATAAAATAATAATATTATACTTCACGTAGTTACATATACGGAGATTATAACGCACTGATTTTTTGTCGAGATCAAGGCTCTGAAACAGACGCATCAAGCTACTCAACTGTTCCAGTAACGAAGCTATCGGCAAAAAATCAGTCGTTAGAAATCCATATCCGTAACCAGGTGAAGTCTATATAGTGAGTCTAATGTTTTGTAAAATAGAGATGTAATTTACAGGTGGTGAATTAAAGTCTGTAACGACAAGCCCTAAGCTTGGATTAAATGAAGTAATAATGCTATTCTAAGAAGATTTAAAAGTGATTGTTGTGCGTTACTTTATTGAGTTTAAACCTATATTTTTAAGGTATAGGTTTAAGGTTGAAGATTAAACTGAAAGCAGAGGTAAGACCTGTGGCAAAAATAACGGAAGTACCCAGCCCATTTTGCGGGATAGGCGCTGATGACCTGATAATTCAGGCTAATGGTGTATCTATTAAAGTTGTTAAAAATGGATGTGCAGTCAATACACCTGCTTTTGAACAAGCAATAACCGATACTAGCCCAAGAGTGGATGGTAAAGAAGTTTCGCTTGAACAAGCAGTCAGTCGAGCGACTAAGCTTCTAAAGGGCGCTAACCAGCCGGTTATTGGGGGCTGTGCAACGGATGTAAATGGTATGCGTGCATTAATGGCATTAGCTGATCGCAATGGCGCGGTGGTTGATAATATGAATTTTACGGGGGCTAAACGTAATTTTCTAGCGATGCAAGATTCAGGCTGGATGAACACTACATTGGCTGAAATTAAAAACCGTTGTGATTTGTTTATTGTTTTTGGTTGCGATTTAGAAGCCTTTTCTCCACGATTTTATGAGCGTTATTTGTGGAATAAAGAATCCATGTTTATGAATGATACCAGCGCACGAGAAGTTATCTATATAGGTAAAGCGCCTTCTGGTAATGCATCAACTTCACCTAATAAAATCAAAGCTCGAGTTTTGGAGTGTGCGAATACTGATTTGCCTGAAGTGACATCTGTTTTAAAGGCTTTAATAAAAGGTAACCCTATTTTTGCAGAACAGGTTGCTGGAATTGCCGTGGCTGATTTGCAAGAAATTGCGGATAAATTAAAAGCAGCTACTTATGGTGTGGTGACTTGGGCGGCGGGTGCTTTAGATTTTTCTCAAGCTGAACTGACAGTACAAACTATTTGTGAATTAGTGAAAGATGTTAATGCCTCGGGTGTTAGATGTTCTGGCTTGCCTTTAGGGGGGAAAGAAGGCGAGCAAACGGCTAACCAAGTCTGTGGATGGCAAACAGGATATCCAGCTAGGATGCGTTTTTCTAGTGACTTTCCAGAATATGACCCATTTTTATACGATATAAATGCTATGTTCGCCAATGGTGAAGTGGATGCTTTTTTATGGGTGCAATCATTTAATACCAGCGCAGTGCCTCCTCAAGGTGGACAAATCCCAACGATTGTTGTTGCCCGCTCAGGTATGGTGTTTGAAGAAGAGCCAGAAGTTTTTATTCCTGTTGGAACGCCAGGGATAGACCATTCAGGTCATGCTTATCGTTTAGATAATGTCGTTGCGATACGATTAAAAAAATTAAGAGATTCAGGGCTGCCAAGTACGGCAGAAGTACTCACAGCAATTGAACAGGCTTTGGTGATATAACATGTTGACAAAATTAACGGGCGGTATTGTTTACGACCCAGCCAATAAGGTAAATGGTAAGAAAAAAGACATTTATATAAAAGACGGCAAAATTGTAAATAAGCCGAGAAATGTTGAGCCTGATAAAGAATACAATATCACTGGAAAAGTAGTGATGGCGGGCGCGATTGATTTACATACCCATATTGGTGGGGGTAAAGGTAATATCGCACGCATGTTAATGCCAGAAAATCATCGGATTGATGCGGTTTCTCATACGGATATTAAACGTGCAGGTACAGGGCATGTGATGCCGAGTACTTTCATCACCGGTTATCGTTATGCAGAAATGGGTTATACCGCTGCATTTGAGCCTGCTGTATTGCCAATAAATGCTAGACAAGCGCATATGGAAATGGGCGATGTGCCGATGCTGGATAAAGGCGGCTATGCCATGCTAGGGAGTGATGATTATTTCTTGCGCATGATGACAGCAAAGAAAGATCAGCAAGCCATTAATGACTATGTCGCTTGGACTTTGCATGCTACACAATGTGTAGGGATTAAAGTTGTGAACCCTGGTGGAATTAGTGCCTTTAAATTCAATCAGCGTCAGTTAGATTTGGATGAAAAAAATTCTCATTACAATGTAACCCCCAGAGATATTTTAAAATCACTGGCAACAGCCGTTAAAGAGCTGGGTGTTAAACATCCTTTACATGTACATGGTAGTAACTTAGGTGTGCCAGGGAATATTCAAACCACGCTGGATTCAATTGCAGGTGTTGATGGTTTACCTATGCATTTAACGCATGTGCAATTTCATAGTTATGGTACAGAAGGGGACTTTAAGTTTTCATCGGGTGCAGCGCAGATTGCTGAATCGATCAATAAAAATAAAAACATGTCGGTTGATGTGGGGCAGATCATGTTTGGTCAAACCATTACTACATCGGGTGATAGCCAGCATCAATATGCTAATCATAAATATGCTAAACCCAATAAATGGGTGTGTATGGATATTGAATGTGATGCTGGTTGTGGCTTGGTTCCCTTTAAATATCGTGACCAAAACTTTGTTAATGCACTGCAATGGGCGATTGGCTTAGAAATATTCTTATTGGTAAAAGATCCTTGGCGTATATTCTTAACCACGGATCACCCAAATGGCGCGCCGTTTAGCTCTTATCCTCATTTGATACGTTTATTAATGGATAAAAGTTTCCGTAATGATATGTTGTCGACCATTCATCCAGAAGCTCAAAAAATGTCTACGCTGGGTTCAATTGATCGTGAATACAGCATGCAAGAAATTGCTATTTTAACGCGTGCTGGCGCGGCTAAAATTACTGGCTTGGTGGGGCGTGGTGCTTTAGGAAAAGGTGATTGGGCTGATATTACGGTTTATACAGAAAATGAAAACCGTGAAAAAATGTTCGAGAAACCTGATTATGTATTTAAAGATGGTGAGGTGGTGGTTAAAGATGGCGAGGTGGTTAAAACTGTCTGGGGAACTACTCACGTGGTCAGACCTGAATATGATAAATCAGTTGAAAAAGACCTGAAAAAATACTTTGATAAATATATGACCATGAAAATGGGTAACTTTGCGATCAGTGATGATGAAATTACCGAAGATGGACGCGGAAGCATTACTGTGCATCCGACAGTAGGAGAAAAAGTATGATTATCAATGGGGTAATAATTGATGAAACTTTTGCCGAAGCTTTTGGGATGAAAGCAACGAGGGTAATTATTACCGCACTTAATGCAAAATGGGCAATGATCTCCGCGCAAGCCATGACAGGTTTTGCCACCTCAGTGATTGCTTGTGGTTGTGAAGCGGGTATTGAGAAGGTTCTTGATCCTTCGGAAACCCCTGATGGTCGTCCTGGCGTTTCTGTTTTAATTTTCGCCATGGGTGGAAAAAGTCTAGCTAAGCAATTAGAAACCAGAGCAGGGCAGTGTGTGTTAACTTCTCCAACTTCAGCATTATTTGCTGGGATTGATGAAGGGGTGCACATTCCTTTAGGTAAGAATCTGCGTTATTTTGGTGATGGTTTTCAGGTGTCTAAAAAGATTGCAGGCAAACGTTACTGGCGTATCCCAGTGATGGATGGTGAATTTTTAACTGAAGAAACTACTGGGCGTGTTGAAGCGGTCGGCGGCGGTAACTTTTTAGTATTGGCTCAATCTCAAGAGCAGGCATTAGCTGCTTGTGAAGCTGCGATTGAAGAAATGCGAAAGATTCCTAATGTGATTATGCCATTTCCTGGCGGCGTGGTGAGATCGGGTTCTAAAGTGGGTTCAAAATATCCTGCATTAGGCGCATCTAGTAATGATGCGTTTTGTCCGACCTTAAAAGGTATGACAAAAACAGAATTACCACCAGAATGTGAATCAGTGATGGAAATTGTCATCGATGGCTTAACTAAAGAAGATATTGATAAATCCATGCGAGTGGGTATTCAGGCTGTTTGTGATTTAGGTGCGGAAAATGGCATCCTAAGAATTAGTGCAGGAAACTATGGCGGTAAATTAGGGCCATTCCACTTTCATTTAAGGGAGATTATGGCATGAGTGCATTAACGTTTGTGATGAAGCATCGTTTAGATCAACGTGTTGATATGTCGCCATTGGTATGTAATAAACTAAAAGGTATGAATCCTACGGATATTGCTGCCATTGAATTGCAAAATGGTAAATCTAAAATTCGAGTTGATAAGTTATTTCGCATAAAAGGTGAGGATACCCAAAATATTGTGATTGAAGGTAGCTTTGCAAAATTAGATTTTATCGGCAAACAGTTGGACGGTGGAAGTATTACGGTATTTGGTGATGTTGGTGCATATTTAGGCTTGGAAATGAAGTCTGGAACTATTAAGGTCGATGGTAATACAGGTATTTATGCTGCGTGTGAAATGAGAAATGGTTATTTGGAAATCAAGGGTAATGCGGGAGATTTATTAGCCGCTGCACTGCCAGGCAATAAGCAAGGTATGCGTGGTGGTACTGTTTTAGTTAAAGGTAATGTGGGTGAGCGTGCTGGCGATCATATGCGACGAGGTATGTTGTTGATTGAAGGTAATGCTGGCGATTATTGCGGCTCAAGAATGGTTGCAGGTACTATAGCGGTAATGGGAACAACAGGTCGTTATTTAGGTTATGCCATGCGTAGAGGTACTCTGTTGCTATGGAATCAGCCTCAGCTTTTAGCAACTTTTAATGACTGTGGTTCGCATACACTGGCCTTTTTGCCTATTCTTTTTGCATCCTTTAAAAATTTGAATTCTAAATTTGCTAAAGACTCAGAGCATTTTAATCGTGTGCAGCGTTATGGCGGAGATATGGCAGAAACGGGTCGTGGTGAAGTTTTGGTTAGGATATAGAAGACG
>CAZMQH010000169.1:0-5071 GCA_964568245.1 uncultured Methylomarinum sp. | reverse complement strand
CCCTGTGTCAGAATGGTTTTCATAGTTTCCCAAATTCATGTTCGCTTATTGCGTCAAGTGATTTTGATGTTAGACTTCCCTGAAAATTATAGAACGGTATTTGTATTGTTATTGGTACTGATAGTTGGTACTATTTACAAATGAAGCGAAAACACCAAAAAACGCTGGAACTTCTTTTTCATCGCCCTGTTAGTGGAAATATAAAATGGAGTGATATTGAGTCTTTATTTATTGAACTTGGTGCAGAAATTAGTGAACGTGAAGGTTCTCGTGTTGGTGTTCGTTTGTATAATACTCGGAAAGTATTTCATCGCCCTCATCCATCACCAAATACAGATAAAGGAGCTGTAGCCAATATTCGTGAGTGGTTGAGAGAAAATAAGGTAGTACCAAAATGAATATAATGAAAATTAATAATTATCGAGCCTTAATTCAATATGATCCTGAAATTGAAATGTTTCGAGGTGAGTTTATGGGGTTAAATGGAAGTGCTGATTTTTATGCAAATGATATTAAAGGGTTAAAAAAAGAAGGGGAAACATCTCTTAAGGTATTTCTTCAAATGTGTGTGGAAGATGGCGTTGCACCTAAAAAGAATTATTCTGGTAAATTTAATATTCGAATTCCACCAAGATTACATGAAGATATTGCAAGTGTAGCAATATCTGAGGGAAAAAGTTTAAATCAATGGGTTGTAGAAACGTTAAATTATGCTTCTCACCCTTAACAGTCTAATCGGGTAGCAAGTAGCCCGTATGAAGCGCAAGCGTAATACGGGGTGAACCAATAACGCAAACCCCCGTATTCCACTTCGTTACATACGGGCTACATAATTGTCAGGTTTACTACTATGCACTATAACGTTTTCATTCTATGAAGGCACTTTTCTATAATCAAAATTTTGAATGTTAAAGTGTCATATGAAGGATACCCAAAAATATCTCTTTTTCATTCAGGCTCTAAATAGGTATAACGTGGTAAAACTATACAAGTAGTTACTAAAAAGTGCTATTAGGTGAAATGATTGGGCAAAGAGTCCATCCAGCTTAGATTGTCAGTTCTTCTTATAATTTTGTGAGTATACCTTAGTTTTTTAGAGTCGTTTTTCCTGCAATTTCTGTTTTAAGATTGATTTATTACGCTCTAATATTTTTGCATACTGTTGATTCATATCAGAGAAGTCCCACCTTTGTTCTTTCCTGTGCCTATGAGCCAATTTATCCAATGATAATAGTTCATATATATTTACCCAGTTCCCTTCTACTTTAATTGATAGATTAGGGTTGAACAGATAAGCACCATGTTTAACACGCATAAATAATTTTCTATTGTTCTTATCCTTTTTGTCTAGTTCATTTTTTGACAAAATACTGGATAGGTATGCGCGTTTTTTTCGCCGCTCGGGTAACACACTGTTGGGAAAGTTTTCAATGGCAGCGATAAAGTCTTGGGTGGAAAAAGCCCCTCCCATGGTGATTATTTTTTCAGGTAGTGCTCGATAAAATAAAGCCATCATCATATTGAGCATAAAAAACTCCATTTGGTGATTATCTAGTTTGATTAACCTGCCATCAACTTGAATGCTCATACTGGTTGGTTCTATTTCTTCATAAATTAAGGCTAACTTTTTAGTGGCGTAGCTTTTATTGCGATCAGCTTGGGATAGTGCAATCTGGAATGCGGTAAAGCCATTTTCATCCACTTTTTCTGTATCAACCCCTTGTTCAAATAAGGCATTAACAACCGCCACATTACCTGTCCATGCGGCAACCATTAACGGTGTTTGGTTAAAGATATTACGGAAGTCAGTGCCGAATTGATTAACTTGTTTTAGTACTGCATCAGGCTTTTTAAAGTTGTAGGCTGCATAGTGTTTTTGTTGTAACAGTTGCAATCCTTTGTCTGGATTTTGAGCAGGTCTAAAATCTGCTTTAATTAAGTCATTGAGTAGGTGTCTGTCTTCATAAACAAGGGCGTATTCAAAAAGTTCTAATTTGGCTTTTTTATTATTGTCACCCAGTGCTTTTTGTTTTAATGCTACTAAGACTTCACCACTGTTCACTTGCCAGTTGGGGGTTTTTTGTTTGAGTATTTCATCTCTAATTCGTTCTGCTTGTTCTTGCTTGCCTTGTAGTTCGAGCTTATGCGCTTCTTGTCGCCAGTCGTCTAAGCTGGAGTTACTGTCTGCCATTTCCAAGCTGGATTGGGCATTGGTAAGCCCAATAAGGTTTAACAGCTGTTGTTTAGGGCTACTTTCTATCCAGTAGAGGTTTTTAATCGCGCGAGTTAATGCCACATAGAGTGAGTTGACATAAAACTTATAAACCTCTAGTGACTTGTCTGTTTTATCTTTTACTCGGGAAAACTTGATGTCTTTTTCTAAGTCTTCTAAGGTGACACCTTTGCTAATTTCACGATAGCGCTGTTCTTCTTGTGATAAAAAGTTGTAGAGGATTATATTTTCGTATTCCAGTCCTTTAGCTTCTTGGATAGTAAAGACTAAGGGGGTGCTAAAATGCTTTTGAGCTACGGGCTTTTGTTCTTCTGTCATCACGATAACAGCGAAACGGGTGGAGGCTTTGGTTTTTTTATCTAATTCTTGTTTTATATGGTCATTGTCTTGCAGAAAAATCACTTCGCCTTGATTATGTCCATTGCTCTCAACCAAGAAATGACTTTCTTTGTCGATAGAGCCAAAACGACTGTTTTTGATTTTTAGTATTTTATTGGCAATACTAGTAACTTGCGGTGAGTTACGATAATTAGTATTTAAAATCCTAATCAGTTGCCCTGATTGATTCAGGTCATCTTGTTTATAAAACAGACTTTTTACTTTTGACCAGGAAAAGAAGTTTGGATGAACTATTTGGTTAGAATCACCGCATAAGATGAAGTCATGTGCATGATGCAGTGATTTAATAATCAGGTAAAGTTGTATGTTTGTCAGGTCTTGTACTTCATCGACAATAACAAAATCATAGCGTGCTGATATTTTCTGTAAATATTGATGGCTAATAATATTGCTATCGTAAAGCCCATTGTCGGTTAGGTAGCTCAGGTATTTTTCAAAGATGCTGTAAACCGCGTCTCTTTCTTGTTGTAAGAAGATCGATTCTTTTACCCCTAAGTCCAGATAGTCTTGTTTACTTAACCAGCTTTTATCGGTGGCAGGCCCGGTGATAACGCCTCGAAACTCTTCAAATAGCTTATGCGCATCTTTGAATTGACTGCCCTGCCTATGGCGGCTAAACCATTGCTGGAAAGCTTTAAAGGTAACGGCTTTGCCATCAGGGACATGAATACTTTCCAGAAACTCTTGAAAGGATAAAAAGTCTACTTGCTGATCTTCATTTTCATAGTGATTTGCATAATATAAATCCCTCGAATTTTTCACTAGATAATCAGAGTGAGTAACGTACAAAACGTCACCAACTGCCTGTTTCATTTTTTCTAGTGTTAGCGCTGTTTTGCCACTACCTGCTGAGCCAATAATGACTAATGGCGGTGGCAGGTTATATATTGATTGCTGACTTTCATCAAAAGAGATGATTTTATCGAGTATATTGAACTGCTTATGCTTAGGGTTGACATACACCAAAGACTCTTTTTTAACGTCTTCAACTGATGCTATGACGGGGGTTTTATTTTCATCCAGTGTTGTTGCCTGGTTGAGAAACCGTGACTTTTCATAGGCATGGTTTTTGATGTATTCCAAAATTAATGCATACGTTTGACCCTGGTGTCGATAGATTGAAAATAAAATACGATCATTGCGGTTCAGTCTTGAACGATAAAGGTTATCGCCCACTTTTTTAACATCTGCTGATTGAAAGTCATCCCTTTCCAAGTATCCAATGAGCTTGCTTAGCCCTGTAATGCTTTTAGCATTGAGTTCATTGTATAGAAGAACTTGCATTAATTTTCCTTTGCCTTAGTGGAAGTTTTTTTATTTTAACAAAATCCAATTAAAACGTAATATTAGTTTCAAATTTAGTGCATTGCTATACTTCACGCGGTCACGGTTGCGGATTTCTATCGGTTGATTTTTGTCGATAGCAATGCGCTGAAACGGGCGCAGAGCAAGCTACGGTCGCAACCAGCTTTCTGCTTCAAGCGACACTTGCACATCCATGTGCTTCAGCAACGAAGCTATCGGCAAAAACTCAGTCGTTAGAAATCCACATCCGTGACTGCGTAAAGTATAATTAACCCCCGATAACGAAATATTATTGAAATTATCAACAAATTGGACTATAAAGATATATAACTGAAGAAATAGATTTATTTTGTATCCACATATTTATCATAATCTAAACATATAGTATGTTAGCAGCGGTCTCTCAACCCATAGTACATAGTCATTATGTATCTCAGCAAAATTTGGCTGAGACGAATCAACGCGCCAGTGGTTTAGAGAATAATGATAAGGATGTTGTTAAATCAGCAGCTACAAAACTAACTCAACAAGCAACTGCAGAACTTAGTCAACAAGATCAACAAAAAATATCACAACTAAAACAACGTGACCAAGAAGTTAAAACTCACGAACAGGCCCATTTAAATGCTGCGGGTTCTTATGCTATTGGAGGGGCCAGTTTTACTTATCAAACGGGACCAAATGGTGTTCGTTATGCCGTGGGAGGTGAGATTAATATCAGTACCTCAGCAATAAAAGATGACCCAGCCGCTACTCTAAAAAAAGCGGATGCTATTCGTCGTGCGGCACTTGCTCCTGCAAATCCTTCATCGCAAGATCAAAGGGTTGCAGCTAAGGCAACATCAATGGCTGGAAAAGCCCGAATAGATTTAGTTGAATTATCGCAACAAGAGCAAGCAAAAGAGATCAAGCTTGCTGAGAAAGAACAGGACAGTGATGATGAGTCTCAAGTTGAGAGTAAAGATAAAACTGCTTCAAGGAATACTGTTGAACCAGCACCAACTCTAGGATCTCTTTTAGATATTTCTGTTTAATGGTATAACACTTCCCTGTGTCAGATAAGTAGTTAAGCATAATTAACTTAACATTTTTTATTTTCGTCATTCCCGAACTCTCTTATCGGGAATCTACTAC
>CAZMQH010000168.1:0-5087 GCA_964568245.1 uncultured Methylomarinum sp. | reverse complement strand
TTTCATGCACGTTCCTAAGTTATGAAATTTGACACATAGGATGTACTGACATTAGGATTAGGCCAAGACTACTAAAACTAAGCGACTTCATCATCTAGGGGCGCAGGTCTTTAGCCTGCTTTTTCACATTTTACCACTTGAAGGTTAAAGCCTTCGCCCCAAACTACTGTTTTTCTTCCTCAACTTAACCTAACTCTAGGATCAACAAAGGAATAGGATATATCCGTCAATATCAGCCCAATGATATACAGCACAGAGCCTAAAAACACCATGGATCTAACAATAGCGAAATCCTGACGATTAATCGCATCAATAGTGTAGCTGCCCAATCCTGGAATACTAAAAAAGGATTCCATAATCAAGCTTCCCATAAACAGTAACGGTAACACCACCACAACTCCCGTTAAGATAGGAATCATGGCATTTTTAAGCACATGTTTAAATAACACCTGAGTTTCCGTTAAACCTTTTGCTCTGGCGGTTCTGACGTAATCTTTTTCTACTTCTTCTAAAAATAAAGTCCTATACCAACGTGCGCCTGAACCAATGCCTGAAACCACACTGATTAATACCGGCAAAATTAAAAACTTAATCGCTGAAAAACCAGTGTCATAGCCCGAGATAGGAACCAGCTTAAGAAGTGTTCCAATAAAAAACTGTCCACCAATAATATAAAACAAAGATGAAATGGACATTAAAACTACACATAAAACGATACTACTAAACTCTAGGTAAGTATTCCTAAATAAAACCATCATCAAAGCAACTGAAATATTCACTAACAAGCCCACCGTTAATGAGGGTAAAGCGATACTTAAACTTGGCCACATCCGCTGTTTTATGTCTGCCCCAATGTTTCTGCCGCTTTCTGACAGCCCAAAGTCAAACAAAAATAGGCTCATTGATTTTTGATAAAAAATAGTCTCGGTTATTTTGTCAGTAGTCTTTGCCTGTTGATTCCATAATAAAGGCAAGTCATAGCCATGTTGATGCTTCCAGTTTTGCACAGCTTGCTCAGTTACATGCTTTTGCCCTAACTGCATCCTAGCCATATCATCTGGGTTATTGACTACAAAAAACAGGATAAAGGTCAATACATTTACCCCCATTAATAAAGGGAGAGCATATAAACATCGGCGAAGTATATATTGGATCATTGCATCGTCTCCTTTGCTCGACGTTTAAAGGCCTTTATTGCAGGAAAAAGTAACAGCATAAAGAGTACTAGTGCTAAGAGTAAAGGCCAAAAAACAGCCATATTCCATTCGTGTCTTCTTTTTTCTCTTGTTTCAGCAATAATTCGAGTATATTTAAGTCGGTTATTAGCCATTAAATTTGGCTTTAAATTTTTATACCAGCCATGAAACAGTGAAAAACTTTTAGGATGGAAACCAAAAACCCAGGGGGCATCTTTTCTCACTATACCTTGCATTTCCTGAATGATTTGTAATCGTTGCTCACTATCATCCATATTGCGCATTTTCTCAAATAATAAATTAAATTCAGCATTATGATAATTAACTGCATTTTCCCCCCCATGCTTCACTTTTCCATTCTCACCATATAAAAGAAAAAAGAAATTTTCTGGATCAGGGTAATCTGCATTCCATCCCCACAGAAACAGCTGCCCACTACCATGACGCATTTTTTCTTGAAAACGGTTGTAATCAGTCGGGCGAATAACTAATTTTATACCCAATTTTGCAAACTGTTTACGATACCAGTTCATTCGAGGCCTATCATCAATACTAACAGAGGTGGTATCAAAATATAAGATTAATGACTCCCCTGTCTCAGGGTCTACCCCCTGTTTGTAACCCGCTTCAATCATTAGCTTTTCAGCTTGTTGAATAGATTTGCGCTGGTATCGCTCATTCACCCATTCATATACAAAGGGATTCATTCCAGCCTTATCACTTACATGTCCATAAATACCAGGAGGCAACAAGCCCTGTGCTGGCACACCTCGTCCATTCTGAAAAATAGAAATATATTCTTCATAATCAATAGCAATTGATATTGCTTGTCTAAGTTTTCTAGCCCTTTCTGAATTGCCACCAATCAAAGGGTCTAGCATATTAAACCCCATATAAAAAATGGACATTGTGACTGCCGTCTGTAGCTGTATCCCTTTTTCTTGCATAACACCTGTTAATTTGGCATCCCCATCACCTATAAACTGCACTGCTTGATCAAAACTGTCTGACGAAATACCCGAGGCATCATAATACCCTTGTAAAAACTTATTCCAATAAGGAATAGTTTCCTTTTCTAAGATATAAACCACCTTATCAATAAAAGGCAAGCGTTTGCCTGCATCAGCTAACAATCCATTTTCTTGATCATTTGGCTCACCTTCTGTTGGATAATTTTCTAAATGAAAATTAGGATTTTTAGTCAGCACCATCCGACGGTTTGGATTATTTTCTGATAAATAATACGGCCCCGTTCCGATAGGAAACCAATCCAAGGTGATGTTTTTTTGTTTTAAACCTTCCTGTTTATAAAAAACATCAGCTTCCCAAGGCATAGGCGCAAAAAAGGGCATTGCTAGCCAAAACCTAAATTGCGGGTATTTCCCTTTTATTTTAATACTGTATTGATACTTATTTAAAACCTCAACGCCATCAATCGATAAAAACTTAATTTCAGTTTTATCACTCTCTTTAACTTGCTCAGAAAACTCTTTAAAACCGACAATATAATGCTTCATGATTTCTGCAATGGGTGATTGAACTTTAGGCTGTGCCAAGCGCTTTATTTGATAAACATAGTCAGCAGCAATTAATTCTCTAGTACTGTACTCTAAAGTTTCTATTCCTTTTATTTCTGAAATTTTGTCTTCACTTAATTGTCGACTTTTTTCGCTAAAGGCTGGATGAGGTTGATATAGAATCCCCGGTTTAATATCAATCGTGTATTGACTATAAACAATATCTTTATCATCAAAATTTCCCATAAGCTTTTTATCATATTGATCAAAATACTCAATCAAAGGCATTTTAGTCGCCGTTAATGGGACTAATTGATAAGGTCTTTTTAAATAATGATACTGAAAAGGAGGTTCGTATATTTGCCCAATAAAACCATATTCATTTGAACTGTAGGCAACTGCTGGATCTAGATGCTTTGGGCGTTCAGAAAAAGAAGAATACAGAATGGGTAAACCCGTCTCTGCTTCAGCATAGGGATTGTTCAGCTGAGACACCTCACAAGCAGTTAAAAATAGGATAAAAACAGCCAGAAAAAACTTATACATTATTTTTTGTTCCATTCCTTTGTTATACTTCCACTCATTCTAACAAACACTTATTCAAACAAACAGGTCGGGAGATAAAAATGGGGTTCTTGCAAGGCAAAAAAATTCTTATTGTAGGCTTAGCCAGTAATAAATCAATTGCATGGGGAATTGCTCAGGCAATGCGTCGAGAAGGTGCTGAACTAGCTTTTACTTATCAAAATGATAGATTAAAAGATCGAGTTGTCAAGATGGCTGGTGAGTGTGACTCTAATATTACGATAGAACTTGATGTATCTAGTGATGACCAAATCAACAATGTATTTACCGAACTTAGTAAACATTGGGATGGCCTTGATGGTATCGTGCATTCAGTCGCCTTTGCTCCACGTGAAGCCTTAGATGGTGATTATGTTGAAGCAACCACTAGAGAAAATTTTGCAGTCTCTCATGATATTAGCTCATACAGCTTTACAGCCTTGGCTAAAGCGGGAAGAAGCATGATGAAAGGACGCAATGGTGCCCTATTAACATTAAGCTACTTAGGTGCAGAACGTGCCATCCCTAACTACAATGTAATGGGTGTTGCAAAAGCAAGTTTAGAAGCTAACGTACGCTATATGGCAGCCGCTTTAGGTGCTGAAGGCACTCGCGTTAATGCGGTTTCAGCAGGCCCAATCAGAACTTTAGCCTCTGCTGGCATTAATAACTTTAAATCAATGTTAAGCAAAGCGGCTGATACTGCGCCAATGAAGCAAAATGTAACGATAGATCAAGTAGGTAATGCTGCTGCATTCCTATGTTCTGATCTTGCTTCAGGTATTACGGGTGAAATCACTTATGTTGATGGCGGCTATAACATTGCTGGTATAGTAGCAGGTTAAGCTAACCCTTTGTAGATCGGACTGAAGAGGCTGTGAAAGGCTTTCACAGCCTCTTCAGTCCGATCTACTATCCATTAATAATAGAGGACTAAAGTCCATTCTACAAAATTAATTATGAGCACTACTGAAATTTTAGGCTACTGTGCAGCCTTCCTCACCACCGCTTCTTTTTTACCTCAAGCAATATTAACCCTAAAAACCAGAGATACCAGCTCATTATCTTTAAGCATGTACACTATGTTTACCACAGGGGTTTTGTTATGGTTAATTTACGGCATCCAAAAATCTGATAATGCACTTATTTATGCCAATTCAATTACGCTATTCTTATCAGCCTCTATTCTTGGTTTTAAAATATATAACATTATTTTTAAAAATGGCTAGTTTGCAATCGCGCTAATGTACTGCGCCCCAAACAATATCGATGAGGACTGTCTTTAATTCCTTCTACCATTCCATTGATTAAATTTTCATGATCTAATTGCTTTCCAGTTAAAAATTCTTGTATAAGAACCACTTCCTCAGCAATCTCTCTGGCTAATAATGGATGCAGATTCCATAAATCACCTACTGTGCAATTATTCACTAATCCAGCAATATTAACAGTCAATATATAAACAGTCTTACGCACCAGTTCATACAATAAATCTTGCTCGTTTTCTAAAATAGGGGCAGGAATATCCACAGCCTGTAATGCATTAGAGATTATTTCAGCATAAGGCTCAAAACTGGGTGACTGTAGAACATTAGCGACTTCCATCTCCTTTTTCTTTTCAAACCCTACCACCGTGACGGTTGGGTTTTTAATCTGGTGAGCTTGCCAATCTCGTGGCAATAATTCATTTTAGAGACTTGCAAGTAATGAATATACCTATATTGCGTAGGGTTTTTGTTTCTGATTGGATTATCTCAAGAAGCGCATAGTTATTCTATGCAACGATTGAGAGAATTCAAACAGGCGCAAA
>CAZMQH010000167.1:0-5152 GCA_964568245.1 uncultured Methylomarinum sp. | reverse complement strand
TGTAAAACAATTGCTTATTATCTTTAGGGATACTCTAATCAAGCCCCGTTTTTTCTGCACCAAATTCTAAGCAATTTAATCATAGGATTTCCCACGCTATATCGAAGAGGCAGGTAAAGGTATAAATTTATCTAATAACCAAGTAAAATAGTGGACTTATTAGCGGAACAGCATGTAAGTTTATTCTTGTGTGGTTCTTAAGTTAGAATATTTTGAGGTGGTAGTGTGGAGCTCAGTGGCGGAGAGATAGTAGTCCAGAGTCTTAAAGACGAAGGTGTTGAATTTCTTTTTGGTTATCCTGGCGGTGCGGTCTTGCATCTTTATGATGCTATATTTCATCAAGAAGAAGTCAAACATATTTTAGTTAGGCATGAGCAAGCAGCGGTACATGCGGCGGATGCTTATGCTCGCTCAACAGGTAAGCCCGGCGTGGTTTTAGTCACATCTGGCCCTGGTGCAACCAATGCTGTCACGGGCATTGCAACTGCACATTTAGACTCTATTCCTATGGTCATTATTTCTGGTCAGGTGGGTACACCTGTTATTGGGAGTGATGCATTTCAAGAAGTCGATATGGTGGGGATTACACGTCCTTGCGTAAAGCATAACTTTTTGGTTAAAAACTTGGCTGACCTAGCCATCACCATGAAAAAGGCTTTTCATATAGCAACAACGGGGAGGCCTGGACCTGTTGTGGTTGATATTCCTAAAGATATTACCGACCCAAATATCAAAATTCCTTATGATTATCCTAAGGAAATATCTATGCGTTCTTATAATCCCGTGGTTAAAGGACATTCAGGACAAATTAAAAAGGCTGTTGATTTATTGTTAAGAGCTAAGCGACCTATGATTTATGCTGGTGGCGGAGTGATTTTAGGTAATGGAAGTGAGGAGTTGACAGCGTTTTCAAGATTATTAAATTACCCAGTGACTAATACCTTAATGGGGCTTGGTGGTTTTCCTGCAACTGACAAACAATTTGTTGGAATGTTGGGAATGCACGGAACTTATGAAGCTAATATGGGAATGCACGATAGTGATGTGATTATTGCTATTGGTGCGCGATTTGATGACCGGATAACCGGTGTTTTGGCAAAGTTTTGTCCTTATGCAAAAATCATACATATCGATATTGACCCTTCCTCTATTTCTAAAACAGTTAAAGTTGATGTGCCTATCGTGGGTGATGTAGCTCCTGTATTAAAAGAAATGATTGATTTGATAAAATCGAGTGAGATTAAAGTTGATCAAACAGCTTTAGAGTCATGGTGGAATCAAATTAATAAATGGCGTGATGTTAATTGCCTTGAATATAATCGAGATTCTAAATTAATTAAGCCTCAGTATGTTATTGAGCAATTATATGAAGTGACTAGAGGCGATGCTTTTGTTACTTCTGATGTGGGGCAACATCAAATGTTTGCTTCGCAATATTATCACTTTGATAAGCCTCGTCGCTGGATTAATTCGGGTGGTTTAGGCACGATGGGTTTTGGTTTGCCAGCAGCTATTGGTGTTAAGTTAGCCCATCCAGAAGCTGATGTTGCCTGTGTTACAGGTGAAGCAAGCATTCAGATGTGTATACAAGAATTAGCCACAGCAACGCAGTATCGTACGCCTGTAAAAGTGATTAATTTGAATAATCAGTACATGGGAATGGTAAGGCAGTGGCAAGAGTTTAGTTATGAAAGTCGTTATTCTCAATCGTACATGGAAACAATTCCAGACTTTGTTAAGTTGGCAGAAGCCTATGGACACGTGGGAATGCATATTGATAAGCCGGAAGAGGTAAGACCTGCTTTAGAAGAGGCTTTTGCGATGAAAGATCGTTTAGTCTTTATGGATATTATGACTGACCGTACAGAAAACGTATATCCAATGATTGAAGCGGGAAAAGCTCATAATGAAATGAAGTTAAGAGTTGCACCAGGGACACCAATTAATAGGGAATTGGCATAATGAGACATATTATTTCTATTCTGATGGAAAATGAAGCGGGTGCTCTTTCTCGTGTTGCAGGGTTGTTTTCTGCACGCGGTTACAATATTGAATCTCTTACTGTTGCACCAACAGAGGATCCAACGTTGTCTAGAATGACGGTGGTTGCTTATGGTAGTGATGAGGTGATTGAACAACTCACCAAACAACTTAATAAATTGATTGATGTTGTGAAATTGATTGATTTAGCAGAAGCTGTGCATGTTGAACGTGAGTTAATGTTAGTAAAGGTTAAGGCCGCCGGAGGGTTTCGAGAAGAAGTAAAACGCTTGTCAGAGATCTTTCGTGGAAAAATAATTGATGTAACATCGACAAGTTATGTGATTGAAATGACAGGGGCATCTGATAAATTAAATGCTTTTATTGATGCTTTAGATGAAGAAGCAGTTATTGAAATTGTACGATCTGGACCGATGGGTATCTCCCGGGGTGAGAAAGGCTTGCATCTTTAAGGGCGGGCTAAAGGTGCAAGGCAAAAGGAAGATCAAGAGCAAATAAGCTTATTGGTAAAATGTAGGGTGGACTTCGGTTCACTTCACTTTTTTATGCGCTATATAAGAAATATGCCTATTACTGAAGCGCAGGTTAAGCTGTAAAGCGAGCTGTCATCTCGACGATAGGAGAGATCCTAGGTTCCAGTGTAATTAAGATCCCTCCTATCGTCGGGATGACACTGTAAATTGAAACCAATTTTGCTTTAAGGTTAAAAAATCAAAATATATTTTTAATCTGTGGTTTGTATGCGGTCATCTTAAAAAATAGCTTCTTAGCATCCAATAAAAAAGTTATAATTGCTGGTTACAGTTTATTTTAAAAAGAAAACAGGAAAATTCATGCAAGTTTATTACGATAAAGACGCAGACCTTTCGATCATTAAAGCTAAGAAAGTAGCGATTATTGGTTACGGTTCACAAGGCCATGCTCATGCTAACAACTTAAAAGATTCTGGCGTTGACGTTGTCGTTGGTTTACGTGCAGGATCTTCTTCAATCGCTAAAGCTGAAGCTTGTGGCTTAACCGTTAAGAATGTAGTTGATGCGGTTTCTGGTGCTGATGTTGTTATGCTGTTAACGCCTGATGAATTTCAGTCTCAGTTATATAAAGATGAAATTGAGCCAAATATCAAACAAGGTGCAGCGTTAGCTTTCGCACATGGTTTCGCCATTCTTTATAATCAAGTCAATCCTCGTGCTGATTTAGACGTTATTATGATTGCTCCTAAAGCACCAGGTCACACAGTACGTTCAGAATTCGTTCGTGGCGGCGGTGTTCCTGATTTAATTGCTATCCATCAAGACCCATCAGGCACAGCAAAATCAATTTGTTTGGCTTATGCGTCAGCTATTGGTGGCGGGCGCTCTGGTGTTATTGAAACCACTTTCCGTGATGAGACAGAAACTGATTTATTCGGTGAGCAAGCTGTTCTATGTGGTGGTGCGGTTGAGCTGGTTAAAATGGGCTTCGAAACATTAGTAGAAGCAGGTTACGAGCCTGAAATGGCCTACTTTGAGTGTCTGCACGAATTGAAATTGATTGTTGATTTAATGTTTGAAGGTGGTATTGCAAATATGAACTACTCAATCTCTAACAATGCAGAGTATGGTGAGTATGTAACAGGTCCTAAAGTGATCAACGAAGAAAGTCGTTTTGCAATGCAAGAAGCATTAGCAAATATTCAAAATGGTGAATACGCTAAAAAATTCATCCTTGAAGGTATGACTAACTACCCAGAAATGACTGCAAAACGTCGTTTAAATGCAGAGCATCCAATTGAAGTTGTTGGTGAAAAACTTCGTGGAATGATGCCTTGGATCAAAGCAAACCAAATTGTTGATAAAGCTAAAAACTAAGTTTTAAGCAGGTTTGTTAAAAAAAGCTCATCCTATGGTGGGCTTTTTTTGTTTTAACAATCTGAGTTAAATGTTATATTTGACATAATTTATTTCATTAATTTATAAACATTAATAATCACTATCATTATGAGTAAGCCAAAAAAAGTAGCACTTCTAACAGCTGGCGGATTAGCGCCATGTTTAAACTCAGCGATTGGTAGTCTTATCGAACGCTATAACGAAATTGATCCATCTATCGAAATTATCTGTTATCGCAGTGGCTATAAAGGCTTATTGTTAGGTGATTTTTATAAAGTGGACGCTGAAATGCGTGAAAAAGCAGGTCTGCTACAAAAATTTGGTGGATCTGTTATTGGAAACAGCCGAGTTAAATTAACTAATGTTGCTGATTGCGTTAAACGTGGTTTAGTGAAAGAAGGTCAAGACCCGCAAAAAGTTGCAGCTGATCAATTAATTAAAGATGGTGTGGATGTACTTCATACCATTGGTGGTGATGATACTAATACAGCCGCAGCTGATTTAGCTGCTTTCTTGGCTGATAATGATTATGGCTTAACTGTAATTGGCCTGCCTAAAACAGTTGATAATGATGTGTTTCCTATTAAGCAATCATTAGGTGCTTGGACAGCTGCTGAGCAAGGTGCACATTTCTTTAAAAATGTTGTCGCTGAAAATAACTCAAATCCACGTATGTTAATCGTACATGAAGTGATGGGGCGGAGTTGTGGCTGGTTAACAGCAGCAACAGCAGCAGAATATCGTAAGATTCTTGATAACTGTGAATGGCTGCCTTCATTAGGATTAAGTCGTGAAAGCTATGAAGTACATGGTATTTTTATTCCTGAAATGGGTTTTGATATTGCAGAAGAAGCGAAACGTCTACGTAAAATTATGGACGAAGTTGATTGCGTTAATATCTTTGTTTCAGAAGGTGCGGGCGTAGAAGTTATCGTTGCAGAAATGGAAGCAAAAGGTCTGGATGTTCCTAGAGACGCATTTGGACATGTGAAGCTCGATGCGGTAAATCCAGGTAAATGGTTTGGTGAACAATTTGCTGAAATGATTGGTGCAGAAAAAACTTTGATTCAAAAATCAGGTTACTTTGCACGAGCATCAGCAGCTAATGCAGAAGATATTCGCTTGATTAAATCATGTGCTGATTTAGCAGTAGAATGTGCATTACGTGGTGAAGCAGGTGTGATTGGTCATGATGATGATCAAAATTTTGTATTGCGTGCGATTGAATTTCCACGTATTAAAGGCGGGAAACCTTTTGATATTGATACACCTTGGTTTAC
>CAZMQH010000166.1:0-5178 GCA_964568245.1 uncultured Methylomarinum sp. | reverse complement strand
CGTAGTGGTTTGTCCGGCAATCCAATTCGAATAATGGGCTTGCCTGGTGCCATTGTCAAAGGTGCTGGAAAGACATCTATTTTTGATATCAGGCATAGCTATATTGAACTGAGTCATTTTAGTATTGATGGTTTATTTTCTGATCCTGGTCAGGCTACTTCGTTCAGGAAAAAACTGGTCTATATAAAAGGGCTTGTGAACAAAGGGGTTACCGGTGTTAAGTTGCTCTTTATGGAGATAAAGAATGCCCGCGATGAATGTATTCGAATAAAGTATCAAGCTGTAAAAAATGAAGTTGCCTACTCTCGCATTAGCTATTGTGGTGTAGAAGATTATATCTTTAGTGATGGAAAAGGAAATCGCAATGGCGAGGGTATCTATATTGGCACAGCTCCGGAACAAATTGCAGAAGGGAAAAACCCTACAAATGAGGTGGATCACTCTGATCATAACTGGGTACATCACAACGTTATTGAAAGCCATGGCAGTGAATGCATTGATGTAAAAGAAGGCAGTCGCTTTAATCTTATTGAATTCAATAGCTGTAAGTATCAAAAAGACTTGAATGTTGGCGGCATCTCAATAAGGGGTACTAATAATACTATCCGTCATAATTATGTGGTTTCCAATTTAGGTGCTGGTATTCGTTTAGGAGGAGATACTTTTATGGATGGTATTAACAATGATGTCTATGGAAATTATCTAAAAGATAACCAAAATAGTGGATTAAAAATTATGCGACAACCACAAAGTCGCGTTTGTGGTAATACTATCATCACATCAAAAGGTCATAGATCAGTCAGAGTTGGGAAAAATATGAATAAAACGAATTTTAACAATGCTTGTGAGAATAAATAGTGACTGGTTTTTTTATTTATACCCTTATATTAGTTGCAACGGCTTTATATCTACCCGAAGTCTATCTTGACCCCGCAACAACACAGTTTATATTCGTGATTGGATTTTTATCTATTTGGCGTTATAGCTGGACGTTAACACACTTTTTTAGAGCGTTGATTTTTCGAAAAATTGTCTTTCCGAAACTCAGAAAACAAGCTAATGACTTAGGTGATGCTGCAAAACCAGAACATATTTTTCTGGTTTTGACTACTTTTAGAATCGGCACAAACGTAACAGTAGAAGTTTATCAGGCTGCTATTAAAGATGCCATTTCAACCGGGGTGCCAACCACAATTATTACCTCAATTGTGGAGCTTAGCGAAGAACGACTGATCAGGAATATGTTTGATTTACACAATCCGCCTGACCATGTCCGCCTTAGAATTGTACGCATTAAAGGTTCGGGTAAACGCGATGCACTGGCTTTTGCTTTTCGTGCAGTTTCTAATACGCCGGTAAATAAGGAAAAATCAGTTGTTTCTGTCATAGATGGTGATTCAATTTTACCCCTTGGTTCAACAGATGCCTGTGCTCGACTGTTTGCTTTAAGTCCAAAACTCGGTGCTTTAACAACTGAAGAAAGTTGTAAATTAGTGGGTGATGATTTTTCAACAGAAGTTTACCGTCGTTGGTATAGCATGCGTTTTGCTCAACGTCATACTTATATGTCATCAATGGGTCTATCCAGACGAGTATTAACGCTTACAGGGCGTATGTCCATGTTTCGAGCAAGCATAATCAGTGAATCTGATTTTATTGATACCGTAGAATTGGATCATATTAACCATTGGCGTTTAGGTCAATTTCGGTTTTTAACGGGAGATGATAAATCATCGTGGTTTTATTTGCTAAAAAATGGCTGGGAAACTTGGTATGTACCGGATGTCGATGTGGTCACCATTGAAGAAATTCCCCACCAAAATTTTTTTATAGGTGCCAACACCCTGATGCGCAGATGGTTTGGTAATATGTTGCGCACAAATAGCCGGGCTTTGACTGTACCCATTAAAGTAATGGGATTTTTTACATGGTGGAATTTAGTCGACCAACGTATTTCAATGTGGACAGCATTATTTGGTTTATCTGCTGGCATTATAAATACCTTAATATTTGGTCCTGAGTTATTTATTGTCTACCTGTGGTGGGTCGCCTTTATTCGTTTGATACAGACTTTGATGTTATTGGCTTCTCGAAAAAGAATATCCATTACCTGGCCTTTTTTCATTTACTTTAACCAGATATACGGATCATTAGTTAAAGTCTATGTACTCAATCATCTGCACAAACAAAAATGGACTCGCCAAAAAACTTCTTTTAAACAAAAAGAGGGTTATTGGAATAATTTGTATATTGAATTCAGCTCTAAACTTTCTATGATAACGTACGTTACAGTTTTTTTAACATCCGTTGCTTTTATTACGGGTGCTCTGAATTTACAAGACATAGAACAGGTAGCTAATTATTTTATTAAGTTGTCATAAATTATTATTAATTGGAGATTAAAATGGTTGCTCAAGTATCGCATGAGGCGGAAGTTTCTCGGCAACATGCGCGTTATAAAATTCCTGCTAAGCTTATTATAGATTTTAAAGGCTATAGTCTTATAGATTGGTCAGTTTCAGGCTTGCGAGTGAAATTGCCAGAGGAAATTTCTGAATTAAAAATCAGAAAAGCCCAATTGGAATTTACTTTTGAAAATGTTTCTACCAGTACCTTTATAGAGATAGAGGAGGTAGCTAGGGATAAGGAGGAAGGTATAACAGGCTATCGCTATATAAATTTAGAACGTTCTCAGATTGCAGTATTACATCATGTAATCAATGCCTATCTCAGTGGCGAAATCATAGACACTGGATCCATTATAGAAATTGTTAAAAGAGATGCTTTTACCAGTAATGAGAAAAGCAAAAAATTAACAGAAAAGCTAGATCGGAAAAGCATGTTCTTTTTTCAATTCAAGCGAATTGTGGGGACACTTGCTTTACTTGCTACTCTTCTTAGCCTGTTAGGGTTTGTTGGCTATAGCATATACAATCGTATATTTACTCTAAATAGCGTAACGGCAAGTGTTAATGCACCTGTTGTGATAGTCAGATCACCTCAGGGCAGTTATTTTGAAAAAATTGCAGAGATTCAGGAATATAGCCGATTAAAAAAAGGCGACTTGCTAGCTACTTTGCGTTTTGTAAATGGCGGTGTAGCAAATATACTCAGCCCTTGTGATTGTATCGTCATTTCCAGCCATCTGTCGTATAAGCAATTTGTCAATCAAGGTGAGCCCTTGTTCACTTTACTTCCTGAAAAAGAGGTGGAAGTATTTATTGAAGCTAAATTTGATTTTGGGGATGTCAAAAGACTTGCAATTGGACAGGTTGCAACAATTCAGTTCGTCAATGGGAAACAGAAAAAAGGTGTCATCAGCAATATTCTAAGCAGTGAAACTCTCGTACTTAAACATGCTTCACCATTAAAAAATATTAGATCAACACCTGTGAATTACGCCAAGGTTATTATTATGCCTAAAACTAAAATCAACCTTGATTTACTTGGAACTGTTGCAACAGTCAGCATAGATAGTTTTAACCACTAATGAAAATGATACAATTTTTTTACAAATTTATTTTTTGGTTTATTAGTATAGGTTTACTGTCCTTTGTTGTCGTTAACTCTAGTGTAGCCAATACATTAAATAAAAAAAACAACAACATAAATAGTCTGGAACAATACCAGCAAATTGATTGGTCAAAATATACTGTGGCTGCTTTGAAAAAAAAAGTACCAAAAAATATTTATGGTCAAGATATAAGCTTGTTACCCGTGCAAAGTCTATATTTTCTTCCAAGGCCTTGTATTATTGAAATGAAAAAGGTATGGGATGCAAGGGGAAGAGATTGGCCTAAAGTTATTGTCTTGGCTAATGGTGTTTATAATTTAGAGAGAATAGAACAGTTAATTTCCAACCCCCGTATTTTCAAAAAAATTAATAGTGAAACTTATATAAGTTATCGGCCTATTTATATTGCGCCCACTGCAACTTTAGTGGTTAACAACAAAGAATTACGTTTGTCGTTATTAGATGGCGTTTTTGTTATAACTAACGGAACACTATTTACTATTGATAGTACGCTAACAACGTGGGATGAGTCATTAGACAATTACGGACCCCGCAAGCATATACCTAAAAAGGAATTATTGTTTTATGGTAATCAGTTTCCAAGGCCTTATTTTCTTATGTTAAGTGGCTCAGAAATTTTTTCAGCAAACTCTATTTTTCGTGGCTTGGGTTACAAGGGGTTAATGGGTAGCTTTGGTTTTTCAATGAGTAAGTTGACTTCCTATAGGACTCATACAGTGACCAATGATTTTTTGAAGAAACTAAAAATACCAACCGGCTGGTTAATAGGCAATACGTTTGAGGATAATTATTTTGGTTATTACAGTAATCATGCGAGTAATGTAGTCATTTTGGGGAATGTTTATCGGGATAATCTTATCTATAATGTGGACCCTCACGATTACTCTAGCAATTTATTGATAGCCCGTAATTTAAGCTATCAATCGAAAAACGCACATGGCATTATTATTTCACGCGAGGTAAATGAGAGTGCAATCTCCGAGAATCTGGTTATAAAAAACAAGGGTTCAGGCATTATGCTGGATAGAAACAGTGAAAACAATCTTGTTTATAATAATCTTGTCCTGGAAAACCAAGGCAGTGGCATTTCAATTTTTGAAAGCAATCATAATAAATTAGTCAGCAATACAGTCGCTAGAAACGAAGACAATGGCATTTTTATACGGAATAGTTGTGATATAGACATACGATCAAACAAACTGTTTCGTAATTTAAAATCAGGGGCTGAAATCTCGGCCGTTGATATTAGTCTGCTTGAAACGCGAAACTTTGAGCTAGATCCCTATCATCAATTAGCAAATGCCATGTTTGTATCCAATGTCTTTGACAGTAACATGCGTTCTGCAATAAGCAGTAAAAATAAACCTGGGATAAGGTTAAAAGGAAATCTGTTTAATAACTCCGGTAGCTTATTTTTTTCTGGTGATATCAAAGCGTTTAATCGAGAAATAGTATTAACACCCCAGCATAAAGAATTCAGGTACGACGGAGTTAATTCATGCCCGTAAAAATAATATGTTTTTTAGCGATATTAATAACGCTAAATATCAGCTACGCTGCAAAACATGAAACAAACAAAATTACCAATAAACAAGAAGAAATTTTACTTGAATTAGCTGATGCAGGTATTGAAGAATCCTACC
>CAZMQH010000165.1:0-5180 GCA_964568245.1 uncultured Methylomarinum sp. | reverse complement strand
ATTTGACCAGTACCTGTAGCAACCACTAAATCAGCAATGGTTGTATCTTCTGTTTCACCTGAACGATGAGAAACAACCGCACTGTAACCTGCATCAGATGCTTTGTTAATAGCTTCTAAAGTTTCAGTCAATGTACCGATTTGGTTTACTTTGATTAAAATTGAGTTAGCAATACCTTTATCGATACCTTCTTGAAGAATCGCTGGGTTAGTAACGAATAAATCATCACCGACCAATTGGATTTTGCCTGCTAATTTTTCAGTGTGAACTTTCCAACCGTCCCAATCATTTTCGTCTAAACCATCTTCAATTGAGATGATTGGGTATTTTTCTACCCAGTCTACAAAGAAGTCAGTCATTTCTTCAGATGTTAAGCTTTTGCCTTCTGCAGCTAAAACATATTTACCATCTATATAGTATTCAGAAGCCGCAGCATCCATACCTAAGAAAATGTCTTCGCCCGCTTTATAACCTGCATTGGCTATTGCTTCTAAAATAACCTCAATCGCTTCTTCATTTGAAGCTAAGTTAGGCGCAAATCCACCTTCATCACCGACACTTGTTGATAAGCCTCTGGCTTTTAATACTTTTGCCAAATGATGGAAAACTTCAGCTCCGTAACGAATCGCTTCACGGAAAGTAGGTGCGCCTACTGGTAATATCATAAATTCTTGTAAATCAACGCTGTTATCAGCATGTGATCCACCATTGATGATATTCATCATAGGAACGGGTAATACGAATTTACCACTGGTATTTAAGTAACGGTATAAAGGAATGCCACCGTCTTTAGCTGCTGCATGTGCTGCTGCCATAGAAACACCTAAGATAGCATTAGCGCCTAAAACAGCTTTGTTATGTGTACCATCTAAATCAATCATTTTTTGATCAAGTTTTGCTTGATCAGAAGCATCCATACCGATAACTGCTTCACGGATTGTTGTGTTTACATTTTCAACCGCTTTTAAAACACCTTTACCTAGATAACGAGACATATCACCATCACGTAACTCAATTGCTTCACGTTCACCTGTTGATGCGCCTGAAGGAACCATTGCACTACCCACTAGACCTGAAGCTAAATATACTTCTACTTCTACTGTCGGGTTACCACGTGAATCTAATACTTCACTCGCTTTAATATCTACAATTCTAGCCATGTTTTCCTCTATAAAGTTGTTTCTATCAAACTGTTTGCTTTAACAGCTTGGTCGATGGTTATTAATGTTTCTAATAATTCTTTCATTCTATGTAATGGCCATGAATTGGGTCCATCACTTAATGCTTCTTCTGGTTTGGGATGTGTTTCCATAAACAACCCCGAAATACCTGCAGCTACAGCTGCTCTTGCTAATACGGGTACATGCTCACGCTGACCACCTGAACAAGTGCCTTGTCCACCAGGTAATTGCACAGAATGGGTTGCATCAAATACTACTGGGCAATCTGTGTTACGCATTTCTGCTAATGAGCGCATATCTGAAACTAAGTTATTATAGCCAAATGACACGCCACGTTCACACACCATGATTTGATTATTCCCAGTTGCTTTAGCCTTAGCCGCTACATGTACCATATCCCAAGGCGCTAAAAACTGACCTTTTTTGATATTAACTGGAATGCCTTGCTTAGCTACATTTTGGATAAAGTTAGTTTGTCTGGATAAAAATGCGGGTGTTTGCATAATATCAACCACTGATGCAACTTCTGCCAATGGCGTATCTTCATGTACATCCGTTAATACTGGCACACCAATTTGATCTTTTACTTTTTGTAAAATCTGCAGGCCTTTTTCTAGGCCTGGCCCCCGATAGCTTTCATGAGATGATCGATTAGCTTTATCAAATGATGATTTATAAATGAAAGGGATTCCCAATTCATCAGCCAATTCTTTAAGATAACCTGCTGTATCCAAGGTCATTTGCTCACTTTCAATAACACAAGTGCCTGCTATTAAAAACAAAGGCTTATCTAAACCTACTTCAAAACCACATAATTTCATTATTATTCGCCTTTTTTATATTTAGCTGCTGCTTCAACAAACTCTGAAAATAAGGGATGCCCTTTACGAGGAGTTGAGGTAAATTCAGGATGAAATTGACATGCTAAAAACCAAGGATGGTCAGCCAGCTCAATAAACTCAACCAATCGCCCATCCATTGATTTACCTGAGAAAATTAAGCCAGCTTTCTCAAGTTGCTCAAGATATTTATTATTAAACTCATAACGATGACGATGACGCTCAGTTATCACATCTTTTTGATAAGCACGGTACGCTAAACTATCAGGCTGCAATCTACATTTCTGCGCGCCTAATCTCATAGTGCCGCCTAAATCAGAATTTTCATCGCGGGTTTCAATTTGCCCTGCTTCATCCATCCATTCAGTAATTAAACCGATCACTGGATGCGGAGAATTAGGTAAAAACTCAGTACTGTGCGCGCCTTCAAGCCCCACAACATTTCTAGAAAATTCGATGACTGCTGATTGCATACCTAAGCAAATACCTAGAAAAGGAATGTTGTTTTCACGGGCATAACGAACAGTCGCAATTTTACCTTCTACCCCACGTTCACCAAAGCCACCAGGAACAAGAATAGCATCTACATTTTCTAATACCGAAGTGCCTTCATCTTCAATCAGTTCAGAATCAATATATTTTATTTTGATTTTATTACGGGTTTTTAAGCCCGCATGAATTAAAGCTTCATCTAAAGATTTGTATGCATCTGAATGGGCAACGTATTTACCGATCATTGCTATGGTCACTTCATTTTTAGGATGGGTAATGGCTTCAACCACTTCTTTCCATTCAGACAAATCAGCGGGTGGCACATCAAGGCGTAATTGATCGACTACGATATCATCCAAACCCTGTTCATTTAGCAAGATAGGAATACGATAAATGGTATCTGCATCGGTTGCTGAGATAACCGAATTTTCGGATACATTAGTAAATAAAGCAATTTTACTACGCGCACTGGCAGGGATAGGTTTCTCTGAGCGACAAATTAAAATATCGGGTTGAATACCAATGGTTCTTAATTCTTTAACAGAATGTTGGGTGGGTTTGGTTTTTAGTTCACCAGCCGTCTTAATATAAGGCACTAAAGTTAGATGAATAAAAAGTGTTTTATCACGCCCTTCCTTTATCCCTATCTGTCTGATGGCCTCTAAAAAAGGTAAAGATTCAATATCACCAACCGTGCCACCCACTTCAATTAAAGCAACATCCATACCTTCAGCACTGGCATAGATCCGACGTTGAATTTCATCGGTAATGTGAGGGATAACCTGCACAGTTGCGCCTAGATATTCACCTTTACGTTCTTTACGCAACACACTTTCATAGACCTGCCCCGAGGTAAAATTGTTCTTTTTACCCATGGTGGTTTTAAGAAAACGTTCATAGTGACCTAAATCTAAATCTGTTTCCGCCCCATCTTCTGTAACAAAGACTTCACCATGCTGAAAAGGACTCATAGTACCTGGATCCAAGTTAATGTATGGATCAAGTTTAGTCATGGTTACTTTTAAACCACGCTCTTCAAGAATAGCAGCCAAAGAAGATGCTGCAATCCCTTTCCCTAACGAAGAAACAACACCGCCTGTAATAAATATGAATTTAGTCATATAAACAAAAATATCCCTTCGTAAAATCAGTTGAAGTAAGTAAAATTTAAACCCGCTATTCTATCATTACTTATGATAATTTTTCTGATTTTTAAGGAAATACATCTCACTTTATTTATTTTCTAAATTTTACAGTTCTTTTTTCAAAAAATACAATTAGGATCACTCATTTTCTACCTAGATATTTCTTCCACCTTTCCATTATTAGCTAATAAAACAACGCTCGCTAAATCACTAAAAATACCGTGTTCAACCACTCCTGGCATATTATTCAACATAACATCAAGCTGGTGACTATTAATAGATTGATCAAAAGCCATATCCAAAATCAAACTACCATAGGCTGAAACAGCCAAACCATTACCACTTTGACGAAGCACTCCCTGTCCGCCCTGATTTTCAAGCTGTTGTTTGACTATTTGCCAAGCAAAAGGCATCACTTCAATCGGAATAGGAAACTTTTCGCCTATTCTTTCTACTTTTTTACTGCGATCAATTAACACAACAAATTGCTTAGCTGATCTTGCCAATAACTTTTCCTTCACCAAATCAGATCCCTGCCCTTTTAACAAGATATTATCGGGCGTTACTTCATCAGCTCCATCAACATATAAATCTAACTGCTTAACATGCTCTATTGATGTTAATGGTATATCTAAAGATTGTGCTTTAATCATACTGACAACAGAACTTGCAACAGCGGTAATCTGTAACCCTTCATCCTTTATTTTTCGAGCCAATTCTTCGATAAAACAATCGGCTGTAGAGCCTGTTCCCAAACCTATCAACATGCCACTTTTTACTAATTGAGCAGCATGTTTTGCTACTCTTTCTTTATCATTCATTTTGACTGATTCCTTTGCATAGCTGATTAAAAATCGAGGGGGGGGGAATGAGGAGTACAAAAACAAGTTTTTGTACTTTTAAACAATGAAAAGCTTGTTTTTCACTCCCACAGGTTCATCACCCCACCGAATTACAACTGCTGTATTTTTTCTAAAATCATTTGCGCATGGCCTTCATGAGAAACGCCATATAATGCATCAGCCAATATGCCATCTTTAGTAATAATAAAAGTAGAGCGTAGAATGGCCATCTTTTTTATCCCATTCTTTTCTTTTTCTTGCCATACATCATAATCTTCGCACACCTTACCATCCTCATCTGCCAACAAATCTAATTTCAAATCAAACTTATTAATAAAATCAGTATGACTGGCACATGAATCTTTACTGACTCCAATAACAACAGCATCTTGTGCAGCAAAGTCACCAGCAAGACGGGTAAAGTCATTGGCTTCTATGGTGCACCCTGGTGTATCATCTTTAGGATAAAAATATAAAACCACATGTTTTTCTCCCTTAAATGAAGACAGCTCGACTAATTGATCATCTTGATTTTTTGAGCTAAACGCAGGTGCCTGTTGATTTTTTTCTAACATCATATTCTCCTAAGATTAAATAATAGTGACTCTTTGATTATTACTGAATTTACCCTACATAAAAACCATAAATTTCGTGGTTAAAAGTTTAAAAACACATTTAAGG
>CAZMQH010000164.1:0-5282 GCA_964568245.1 uncultured Methylomarinum sp. | reverse complement strand
CTGAATATATAAATTAATGTATTTCTAATATAATGAATAAAAACCAATCAATAAGGAAAATTATGACTTTAATCTACCGTAGTCTTTTAACTTTAGTATTACTCTCACTAACGGCTTGCTCCAGCATGTATTACAGTGGATTAGAAGCTGTGGGAATACCTAAGAGGGAGTTGATGATTCACCGTGTGGAAAAAGCTCGTGATACTCAAGAAGATACTAAAGAACAGTTTAAATCTGCTTTAGCGCAATTTACAGAAGTCACCAATTTTAATGGTGGTGATTTAGAAGCTATCTATAACAAATTGAATGATGAATATGAAGACAGTGTTTCACAAGCTGAATTAGTTAGAAAACGTATTGCTGATATTGAAGGTGTTTCAGACGCATTATTTGAAGAATGGGAAGAAGAAATCACTCAATACAGCAGTGCATCATTAAAGCGTAATAGCCAAAAACAATTGAACTCTACAAAAAGCCAGTATAAACAACTTATACGAGCAATGGAGCGAGCTGAAACAAAATTAGATCCTGTTTTAGCAGTGTTCAAAGATCAGGTTCTATATTTAAAACACAACTTAAACGCTAGAGCCATCTCATCTCTTAAAGATGAATTAAGTGGCATTCAATCTGATGTTTCCAGCTTAATTTCAGCAATGGAAAAATCGATCAATGAAGCAAATACATTTATCAGTTCTATGGAAAACAAATAAAACTTAGCCGCGATCACCTCCTTGATCGCGGCTAATCTATTCTCTCCACAATTTGTTTACAGCCAGGCCCACTAATAACACTCGTCCCGCCAACGGATGGCTCAATCTTAATTAATGTATTGATCCGTTCTTTTAGTGCAGAGACATGAGAAATAATACCGATTAATTTACCTTCTTGTTGTAGTCCCGAAAGTGTTTCCAAGGCCGTTTCCAGCGCTTCCTCATCCAGCGTTCCAAATCCCTCATCCAAAAATAAGGAATCCACTCTAACCTTTCTACTGGCCATTTTAGACAAACCTAGTGCTAAAGATAAGCTGACAATAAAGCCCTCGCCACCTGATAAATTTTTTGTCGACCTGATTTCGCCCGCTTGATAATTATCAATCACATTTAATTCTAAGGGCTGCTTGTCATCTCTTAGTAACAAGTAACGGTCTGTCATTTTTTCTAGTTGCTTATTGGCATGAGAAACCATTAATTCAAATGTCAGTCCCTGTGCAAAATTTCTATATTTTTTACCATCGACTGAGCCAATTAAAGCCTGTAAAGCACTCCATCTTTTACACTCTTGCTGTTGAGTATCATATTGACTTTGTTGATGCTGAAACCTACGTTTTGCATTTTTATTGTCTAAAAGTTGTTGTTTAGCTACTCCAATTTCCTCAACAAAAGTTTTTAGTTCCACCTGAACCGCTATCTGTTGTTTTTTTAGCTCATCAACTGCTTGCTCGGTCATATTTTGTTCTAATGCCAGAGACAACCGTCTTTCACGATCAGTTTTTTGGGTATGATTATTCGCTTGTTTAGCATCCAATTTTTTCAGCTGAAGGCCTAGCTTATTTCTTTGCTCTGCATTTAAACGATAGGATAAAAACAAGGCTTCACTCTCTACCTCAAGCTTGACACAATGATCAATAAACGAGTTTTCACTATCTTCAATTTCAATCTTTCTATTATTAATATTTTTTCGTAAATTAGTCATCAGCGTTATTAAGCCATCAACCTGCTGCTTTATCTGATCGCGCTGACTAACAGATTGCTTCAGCTTATTTTCCGATTCAATCACTAACCTTTCTATTTTTACTTGTTCTACATCTGGGTTTTTAAGACCATAATGCTTTTTACGATCATTTATTAGGCTTTCAAGTTCTGTTTTATGGGTCGTCTCAACCAACTGCTTTGCCGTTAGCGAAGCATGTAAGGTCTTAATAATAGCGAGAATACTTTTTATTTCTGACTCCAACTCAATTTTTTTCATCCCTATTTCAAGCTTTTGTTGTTGATAATTTAACCACTGATCATTTTTAACCCTCAGTAATTGAGAAGCCGTGCCTGGGTCAGTCTGTTTAATTGAAAAAGGTTCAATCTTTAAAAGTAGTGATTCTTTCTGCTGCTGGACGTTTTCATCCACTTGCCATAAATCTTGCTCAAACATTTTAAGTTTAGCCAATGCTTTATCGTTATCATGTAACATTTTAAGCAAAGTTTTTTCGGCATCGGTTAGGGAAAAAATAGTATTCTTCTCATTCAACTCATTTTGCTTCAGTTCAGTTTCTAGCTGTTCCGCTTGCTCAATTAAGCTCGATAACTGATCAATTTTAAGCTCAGTTTCATCAATTTTTGGCACATTACCTTCAGCATACGGGTGCTGTAATGACCCACACAATGGGCAAGGGTGATTATCAAGCAGTTTTTCTCGCTCGACTTCAAGGCTGGCAATTTTTTTAAGGTAAACCATTTCCCTTAACAAACTATCATATTCCAAGCGGTATTCTCGAAGTAAACGCTCACCCAAAAGCTTGCTTATGGCTTGTGTAGATTGTTTGACCTGACTAACGGCTTCATCATGACTCTGTTGCAGATTTTCATATAATAGCTGTTGCTTAGTATGTTTTTTGTCATCGGCTTTTGACTGATTTTTAGCAGTTAAAACTTGCTGCCCCATATCAACAAGCTGATTTGACGATAGATTTAAAGTTCTAATCAGTTCTTCAATCCCTGTTAATTCAGAAACTAATGCCGCATCATGACTATTGGCGGTTAAATATTGTTCAACTTTACAAGCTTCTTTTTCCAGTCGTGTTTTCTTAGAATCAAAACCTTGTTGCTGATTTTGTGAGCTTGAAATTTGTGATTCAATCTCCTGAAAGTCTAATTTTGCTATTTGTAAGGCTGATTTTTTATCATCGATTCGTAAATCAAACGCTCGCACTGTTTGAATTAATTTAAGCTCCGCTTTTTGTGTCTCTTTTATAGTCAATAAATCACACTCTGCTTGGTCAAGTTCAGCTGCTTTTAAGCTAAGGTCTTGTTCAAGATGAGGGAGTTTTTTTTCTGCTGATGATTCTAAAGCGTCAGCATCCGTTTTTTGCTGATGCCTTTTTGATGCTAAAGTGGCATGATCACTTTCCAACTCCACTACTTTTAAGGCATTATTTAACTTTTCTCTATTGGGTTCAAATTGTTGTATTTCATCTGAGATATCATCAGCTTGTGCCTGAATAGAAACAAGTTCTGATCTTAATACTGCTATATCAGTAAGCCATAAAATCGACTTTTTAAGCTCATCATTTTTGAGTGTTGTTTGCTCTTCTAATACGATGGCTTCAGCTAAAGATTGATTTAATACCGCTTCTTGCTCATCATTTAACAGCGTCGTCCCCATCATTTTAGCTTGTAACAGCTCTAACGTAGTATTTTCTTCACGCTGACGTTCGTGGACAGATTTTGAAATTCCACTGTAAATTTCAGTCCCCGTAATTTGCTCAAGAATTGGTGCTCTTTCATCAGCGGTGGCCTGTAAAAATGCAGAAAAACCACCCTGTGCTAATAAAATAGATCGGGTGAAACGCTCAAAATCCATTCCTGTTTTTTGTTCAATAACGGTAGCAACTTCACGTTTTTTAGACTCAAGAACTCGTCCACTACTTAACTCCGAAATTTCATGTTTTGAATCCGCTAAATTACCCTTCGATTTTTTACGTGCACGATGTTGGCTCCAATAGCATCTATATTGTCCTTCTTGTGTTTCAAAAGTAACCTCAGAAAAGCACTCGCCTGTTTGCCGAGACATAATCTCATTGGCACTTTTATTAATGCCTTTTAATCGTGGAGTTCTTCCATAAAGGGCTAAACAGATCGCATCTAAAATTGTTGACTTACCCGCCCCTGTTGGGCCAATAATCGCAAAAATGCCATCAGAAATATATTCAGGGTGAGTAAAATCAATCAGCCATTCCCCCTTTAATGAATTAAGGTTTTTAAATCTAAGCTCAAGAATTTTCATTGCTAAGCATCCTTATCTTGATCATAAAGTGAAATAACTATTTCTTTATATGATTGAATTAATTCAGGACGTTCTTCATCTAACACGCTATGACTATCAAGACAGCGATTAAACACTTCGTGCAAATCCAAATCATCCAGTGTTTC
This sequence comes from uncultured Methylomarinum sp., assembly GCA_964568245.1. Classification (GTDB taxonomy): domain Bacteria; phylum Pseudomonadota; class Gammaproteobacteria; order Methylococcales; family Methylomonadaceae; genus QPIN01. The sequence continues at coordinate 1,140 of CAZMQH010000164.1, read as the reverse complement.
ATCTTTAGCGGCTCGATGCATTAATTGATCCACAACACGTTTATTTTTTATCCGTCTAATTTCTATATTGCTATCGGCTATCGCTTCATAGCAACTATGATTTAATAATTCCCCAACGATCTGCTTACCCGTGTATTCAATTTCTAACCATGCCTGACTTTCCTCAGATTTTAGTTCGGCAATTCTGTCAGTAATATCCTCAATTGTCCCAGTTATTCTTTCCAATGCCTGAAAACAAGGAATAGCCAATTCATTGATTAGCACTGTAGTATTATTAAACTTTACCACAACAACTTTTTTCTCTTGTTTGGCTTCACCATATCCCATAGGAATAGGAGATCCCGAATAACGAATATGATCCAAACCCCCTACTTGCTGAGGAATATGCAAATGTCCTAAAGCAACATAGTTAATAAAATCAGGAAATATATCGCTACCAACATGGGCAAGCGATCCCACATAAAGCTCTCTAACCCCATCACCCTCTTGTGTTTTACCCCCTGCAGCAAAAAGGTGTCCCATGGCAATAATGGGGATATTTCCATTTTTTTGTTGCTTTGATTCAGCAATGCTACACACCTCAGCATAATGCCCTTTAAGCCCATTGATTAGTTTATTGTTTTTATCATCAATACTTTCCCCAGCTTCAACAGTTCGAATATCACGATCCCTTAAATAAGGCACAGCACAAATAATAGCTTCAGCTGTGCCCGTCTCACCTAACAAGGTGATGACTTCATCTTCTGGATTGTCGCTGATTGAACCAACCACATGAACATTTAAAGCTTTAAGCAGTTCTTTAGGTGCATTTAAAAAAGAGGGGGAATCATGGTTACCTGCAATAACCACAATATGCCGACAACAGGAAGTCGAAACTTTACACAGAAAACCATAATAAAGCTGTTGGGCTTGGTTACTGGGTGTGCTGGTATCAAAAATATCACCCGCCACTAACAAAATATCAATTTTTTCGGATATGATTAAATCAGCAAGCCAATCTAAAAATGCAGTAAACTCATCATAGCGTTTTCTTCCGTACAAAGATCGGCCTAAGTGCCAATCGGAAGTGTGGAGAACTTTCATCTTACAGTGTTACCTTAATAGTCAATATCATAATTAAAGGGGAAATAACGAACTATT
>CAZMQH010000163.1:0-5353 GCA_964568245.1 uncultured Methylomarinum sp. | reverse complement strand
AGGAACGTGTATGGAATAATTTCCCGAAATTATAACTGATCCACTTCAGCAAGAAATTCACATACCTCATTCCTTTTCCTAGTACAAAATCAGTCCTCACCCCCTCATTTTTAGACCTTCGTCAACAACGTCAAAAAAAATAGCTAAATATACAATACCGACTATCCGTCTAACTATGGAAGAAAAGTTAAAAATTCTGATTGTTGATGATGAACGTTTTTATATCAATTTGCTGGTTGAACTACTTAAAGAGCAATATAAAATTTATATTGCAAAGAGTGGTGAACAAGCATTAAAAAGGATTTCAGATAAGCTACCCTATTTGATTTTACTGGATATTATGATGCTTGATATGGACGGCTACCAAACCGGTCGAAAATTAAAAATGGATAAATATCTCTATTTTATTCCTCACAGGAAATACTGATAAAGAATCTGAAAACAAGACCTTTTCCTTATGTGTAGTAGACTATATTAATAAGCCTATGATTGTTAATGAGGTGATAGCAAAAATCAACACTCATATTCATCCATTGCAACCTCTCTTTTAAACTCAATAAAAGCTATGCTACCAATAATATCATCTCAATTTGTAGTTAAAAAATGGATTTTGTTAATTTGTCTTATTTTATTTTCTAGCCCGCTTTTATCAAACCCTAAACAACTCAACTTAACGGCTGAAGAAAAAAACTGGTTAATTCAGCACCCTATTATTACTGTAGGAGTTGATCAAAACTGCCCTCCTTTTGACTTTGTTGATTCCAATAAAAAACACCAAGGCATCGCCTCAGACTATCTAAAACACCTAGCCAAAACACTTAATGTTCAATTTAAAATTACCCCTGATATTTGGAAAAATGTAATTAATGGCGTTAAAAATCCAAAGCTAGATATGTTGGCATGCGCCTCTAATACGGAAGAAAGGCATGAGTTCCTTAGTTTTACCTCACTTTATATTAAAGTTGATACCGTTTTTGTCACTCGCACTGATCAACAAGCTGTCAACTCGCTTAGTGACTTATCAGGTAAAATAGTCGCTCTACCCAAAAGCACTTACATTCATGAATTACTCAATAAGCAGCAACTAAACATCTCTTTTCTATTCGTTGAATCGACTCAGGAAGCTCTGCAAGCCGTTTCTTTAGGTGATGCTGATAGTTATGTAGGAAATCTAGCCATTGTTAGTCATTTTATTGAAAAAGACTTATTAACAAACCTTAGAATAGATAATCGTTTAGCTACTAAAAAATCTAAATTAGCCTTAGCTATTAGTAAGCGCTTACCTATCCTTTATAGAATATTACAAAAAGGATTGGATACACTACCTGAAAGCACTCATAGGAATATAAGCAGAAACTGGATTAACTTTGACAGCACTGATAATAACCCGACACCAATTCAATTGACCCCAGAACAAATAATCTGGCTACAAGCACACCAAGATATTCATATAGGTATTGATCCAGCTTGGGCTCCCATAGAATATTTAGACCCTATAAAAAGAAGGTATCAAGGAATTTCTTCTGAATATGTAGGCTATCTAGAAAAATTACTGCCTATAAAAACCCACTATAATCCTGAATTGAGCTGGAAACAGGTCATCGAAAAAATAAAACAAGGCAAAATTGATATATTACCCGCCGCATCAAAAACACCCGCTAGAGAAAAATATCTTAATTTCACCAAACCCTACCTCCAATTCCCTTATGTTATTTTTACCCGTGATAATGCACCCATGATCACCAGCATTGTCGAATTGCTTGCTAAAAAAATTGTGGTTGAAAAAAACTATGCTAACCATGACATTTTAAAGGCAAATTTCCCAAACATAGAACTCGTGCTGGTTGATAATACTGAACAAGCATTATCGATACTTTCTTTAGGCCAGGCAGATGCTTATATGGGCAACTTAGCAACAACCAGCCATATCATATTACAAACTGGCATAACAAATATCAAAGTAGCTGCACCCACTCCCTTTAGTAATAATTTAGCTTTTGCCGTACGCAAGGACTGGCCTGAAATGATTAATATCATTCAACAAGCGCTAGATAACATTACTCAAAAAGAAAAAAACACGTTCAAAAAAAAATGGTTTTCTATTCAATACCAACACAGCGTTGATACTTCTTTAATCTGGATAATCATCTCTATTAGCCTGTTTATTGTTCTGTTATTTAGCCTTTGGGTATGGCAAATTCGCAAACAAAAAGAAGCACTCAGACTGAGTAAAGAACAATTTCAATTGGCGATGCAAGCCTCTAATGAAGGTTTATGGGACTGGAATTTAAAAACCAATAAAGTTTACTTCAGCCCTGGTTATATTGAAATGCTGGGATATCAACACAATGAACTTGAAAATACTCACGATACTTGGGAAAACTTATTACACCCTGACGATAAGTCAACTGCATTACAGTTTGTTGACAAAGTAGTCTCTGGATGTTCAAAACAATATGAACATGAATTTAGGTTACGCCACAAATCAGGCCATTATCTTCATATACGTTCGACAGGCTCAATTGTTGCGACAGAAAATAATAAAGCAACCCGCGCCCTAGGCACTCAACAAAATATTACAGAACAAAAAAACACTCAAATAGCCTTAGAACAGCAAAAATTCGCACTTGATGCTTCGTCCATTGTAGCGATTACTGATGTGAAAGGGACTATCACTTATGTAAATGACCAATTTTGCCTTATTAGTGGCTATCCTCGACAAGAATTGATTGGCCAAAATCATCGTATTTTAAATTCAGGCTCTCACCCCACTTCATTTTGGAAAGACTTATTTTCTCAAGCCTCCAAGGGCATTCCCTGGCGTCAGGAAATATGTAATAAAGCCAAGGATGGTTCCTTATATTGGGTAGATAGCACCATCATTGGTTTATTCAATCCTCAAGGAAAATTAGATCAATATATCGCTATTAGTACCGATATTAGTAAACGTAAAACTGCCGAACAAAAACTCAAAAAAAGTGAGCAACAGCTCAGCTCAATAATTCATAATATTCCCAGTACTTTTTATCAATTCAAGTTTAATCAAGGCTGGTCTATCTCATTTGTCACCAATGAGATTAAAACGGTGAGTGGTTACCCTGCCAGCCTTTTTGTTAATAAGCTACAAAGCCTAACCAAGATTACTCATCCTGATGATATTCAGCTAATTTATCAAACCGTTAGTCACGCGATCAAATCACATCACGCTTATACCATTGAATATCGTATTATCCATAAAGACAATTCAATTCGCTGGATACATGAAAAAGGCATACCTATTTATGACGACAATAGTCACTACCCTATCTATCTGCAAGGTGCTATTTTTGATATCACTGAAAATAAAAATGCAGAAATTGAATTAGCTAAAGCCAAGCGAGAAGCTGAACTTGCTAACCAGTTTAAAAGTGACTTTTTATCCAATATGAGTCATGAAATTCGCACCCCTATGAATGCCATTATCGGTCTTGGTTATTTGGCTTTAAAAACCAAACTTAATACTCAGCAACAAGACTATATCCAGAAAATACAGAATGCTAGCCAGTCATTATTAACGATTATTAATGATATTCTTGATTTTTCTAAGATTGAAGCGGGTAAATTACATTTAGAGTCCGTTAATTTCCAACTTAATGATAATTTTGAAACACTAGGGGATTTTTTTCGTGTTGCCTGTGAACAGAAAAATATTGAGTTTATTTTTGATATTAACCCCAAAATACCCCGCACTTTAATTGGTGATCCAGCTCGATTATCACAAATTTTAGTTAATCTCTGCAGCAATGCGATTAAATTTACCGAAAAAGGTGAAATAAAAGTATCCGTTAAACCCTATAAAATATCGGATCATAAAACCACTTTAAAATTTTCAGTAACGGATACAGGCTGTGGCATAGCTAAAGACAAACAATCTCAATTATTTGAGCCTTTTTTTCAAACCGATGCAACAGCAACCCGTACACATGGGGGAACGGGGCTTGGTTTGGCTATTAGCAAACAATTAGTCAGCTTAATGAATGGCTTTATTGAGGTCTCTAGTATTGAAGGACTTGGTAGCACTTTTTCGTTTTTTATTGACTGCGGCATACCTCCCCATCAACCACCTGCCCTTACTCTACTCCACCCTGATCTAAGGGGAACTCGAGTACTTGTTGTCGATGATAATATAACCGCTCGAGAAATACTCAGAGACCAACTAGTCTCCCTTTCTTTTATTGTGGCCTCAGTTAGCTCTGCAAATGAGGCTTACTCAATATTAAAAACAACTAAAAAATCATTTGATCTTATTTTAATGGATTGGTCTATGCCTCAAATTAATGGATTAGAGGCTATTAAACATATCAAAACCGAGCTTCATCTTAATAAAATACCCGCCATTATTATGGTAACGGCTTATGCCCAAGAAGAGGTTGCTAAAGAGGTAGAAGAAATTAACTTAGATGGCTTTATCCTTAAACCTGCAACGCCTTCCACTTTATTTGATGCCATTATAAAGGCTCTTAAACTGGAGTTATCATCTAACTCAGCCATTATAAAAATTGACCAACCACTTCTATCTGGTTCAGTTTTACTAGCTGAAGATAATAAAATCAATCAACAAGTTGCTGAAGAATTACTCAAATCTTTTGGTTTAAAGGTTGAAATTGCAGATAATGGTTTAGAAGCCATCGATAAAATATTTCAACAAACAGACGACAATCCATTATTTAATTTAGTCATTATGGATATTCAAATGCCAGAAATGGATGGAATACAAACCACCCATAAAATTAGAGCTCACTCAAAATTTAAAGACCTTCCTATTATTGCCATGACTGCACATGCCATGGTTGGAGATAAAGCCAAGTCATTAGCAGCAGGAATGAATGAGCATATTACCAAACCTATAGATCCTGATGAACTGTACAAAGTACTAAGCCACTGGTTGCAACATTCGAAAAAACCCACCCCCCAATTAACCAGCACAACAAAACCAGCAGACTTGACAGTATTACCAGATTACTCAGAAAACCTTGATGTAACATGGGGTTTAAAAAGAGTGGGTGGAAATAGACCACTCTTTAGTAAATTACTTAAAGACTTCTACCTTGATCATCATAATAACATTGAACATCTACACCAAGCACTTGATAATAATCAACTTGAAACTGCAAACCGCATTATTCATACAATTAAAGGTGTTTCAGGAAATATTGGTGCAACACAGTTACAACAGCAGTCAAGTAAGCTAGAGCAAGATATAAAAAACCAACAAGACTTTAGTCAGACTTTAGCCACTTTCAATCGCATATTTGACGGTTTAATGACTGAGTTAAAAGCATTTAACAATCATAAACCAAAGATACAAAAAAAC
>CAZMQH010000162.1:0-5367 GCA_964568245.1 uncultured Methylomarinum sp. | reverse complement strand
CTAAGAAAGCTGGCTATGCCTAAAGCACTCCGACGTATGATCATTTACCATCCCTACTGCTTGCATATAAGCATAACAAATAGTAGGACCTACAAACTTAAAGCCTTGTTGTTTTAAACTTTTACTCATTTTTTCTGATTCCACTGTTGATACCGGGACGTCCCTTAATTTCTGCCAGTTATTCTGTCTCGTTTTTCCTTCTACAAACTGCCAAATATATTGATCAAAACTACCGTATTCTAGTTGTATCTCTAAAAAGGCTTTGGCATTAACAATGGCAGCATTAACTTTAAGCTTATTTCGCACAATCTCGGGGTTATTTAATAACTGCTGAATTTTTCCTTGTTCGTATTGGGCTATTTTATTAGCCTCAAAATGATCAAATGCTTTTCTATAGCCTTCCCTTTTATTTAAGATAGTTGACCAGCTTAAACCTGCCTGAGCACCTTCTAAAATTAAAAATTCAAGTAACAAGCGATCATCATGTACTGGCACCCCCCATTCTTCATCATGATATTTTTCTTCTGATTCAGATGATAGCGCCCAGCTACATTTTGTCATATTGTGTACCTGTCGATGACCTCGGTCCAATTAAAAAGGTTCTTTTTAAGACCCTCTATTATCAATCGTGCCGAGGACGGCCCGCTCCTACTTTTTCATCATGCTTTTTAAATCAGCAAAGGGGTTAAAAGTAGCATCAGCCCCGTGGTCTTCCACAGAACCAGTTGAATTACTCCCATAACGCACTTGTTCTTCAAAACGTGAATGTTCATTATCATGACAATAAAGACAAAGTAACTCCCAATTACTCCCATCTTCTGGGTTATCATCATGATTATGGTTCCTGTGATGTACCGTTAATTCGGATAAATTTGCATGGGTAAACTCACGTGTACAGCGTCCACAAACCCAAGGGTAAAGCTTTAAAGCTTTTTCTCGGTAATTTTTCTCTCTGCCTTCTTTATATTTACGTGCTTGAGCAATAATATCATCTGCACTTAATACTTTATTCATTTTCAATCACTTCATTTTATATATTCTTTATAATCATCCTGAGAACGACGAATCACTTCGTAAGCCTCTTCTCGCCCATAAACATGCGTAATTTCACACACACTTTTCTCACCTGGTAAGTTTTTATAGGTTAAAAAATAGTGTTTCAATCGGTTAATGTATGATTCAGGACAATCAGTGACATCATTCCATTGCATATAAAATTCATCGCCTTTCAATACTGCGATAATTTTATCATCCGCTTCGCCACCATCAATCATCCGAAACCCACCAATAGGGATTGCAGGTAAAATGATATTGCCATGCGTAACACTACGCTCACTCAGCACACAAATATCTAAAGGATCTCCGTCACCTCCAGTCACCTCAACACCCCCCGCATTATCTCTGGCATATTCTGCAACTCTGTTATTACAGTACGTTTGTGGGATAAATCCATAAAGTGTTGGAATACTGTTAGAAAACTTTTGTGGTCTATCTACTTTTAAATAGCCTGTTTCCTTATCTATTTCATATTTAACGGTATCGCTGGGTACAATTTCAATAAAGGCTGTGACAATTTCAGGTGCTTTTTTACCTGCACTAATGCCATGCCAAGGATGTGCTTTGTATTGTATATTCTTCATGCTTTGTTTATTTAAGTCCTTTGTATTAGCTGTTCCAAAAGTTCTGGCAGTCTATTTTCTCCCTTGGAGAAACCAAGGGAGAAGAGCCTATCCACCCGAGGCACTCATGTACCTTAAAATGATAGGTTGTTCTGTTAGATCAAACTCATGTTTTTCTGGTTTAATCTGCATGGCTTCAATGATAGTTTGTTTCAGCTTTTCCATATTGCCAGGATTAGCTCTGATCACTTTTTTCAAATCAACAGAATGTTCATTTCCCAAGCAAAGTAATAAACGTCCTTCCACCGTTAACCTAACTCGATTACAGGTACTGCAAAAATTAGCACTATGCGGAGAAATAAACCCTACCCTAGTTTCACTTCCAGCTACCTTAAAATAAACCGAAGGCCCGCCTGTATTATCAGTAACAGACTGTAATTCAAATTGTCCTTTTAAATCATCTTTAATGGAATCACTAGAATAATATACTTTTGCTCGATCATGACTACTGATAACACCCAGAGGCATTTCTTCGATAAAACTAATATCAATTTGTTGATCAACTGCAAATTGTACTAGATCATTTACTTCTAAATGATTACGGTTTTTTAAAATAACCGCATTTATTTTTATTCGTTCAAACCCTTCTTTTTTAGCAGCCGTAATGCCTCTTAATACTTGCTTCAAATCCCCTGTTCGAGTAATTTGTTTAAATTTAACTGCATCTAAGGTATCTAAACTAATATTAATTCTTTTAACGCCCGCCTGTTTGATTGACTCAGCCATTCCTTCCAGCTTTGAAGCATTGGTAGAAAGAACCAGCTCATTAAGCGATTCAATTTGACCTATTGATTCCAATAAGCCTAATACGCCGCGACGAACTAAAGGCTCGCCCCCCGTTATCCGAATTTTAGTCACGCCTAACTGAGCAAACGCCTGAGCAATAAACTCAAGTTCTTCTAAAGTTAAAATTTGAGCGCGGGGTAAGAATGTCATTTCTTCTGACATACAATAGATGCAACGAAAATCACATCGATCTGTAATGGAGATTCTCAGATAATTTACCGTTCTACCAAAACGATCAACTAACTGGGGTGTTTCTGGAGAATTACTCATAAGGAATACTAAAAACCAACTATTTATATAATTTTACCATCAATTTGATAATCATTCTCGCATCTAGTCTGAGGTAAAGCTAAAATAGACGAATTTAGCTTATTCCTAACCAAACAATTCAAATGAAATTTAGACTTATTCTGCTTGGCTGTGCTTTATTGTTTTCATCTTCTAGTTTTTCTGCTGAAAAACCCACCTTGCGAATTGCAGTATTAGCCTTTGGCACGGTGAATTGGGAATTAGCCACCCTAAAAAATCAACAGCTATTAGCGGATGCAGATTTCCAGTTAGATATTCAGCATGTTGCCAGTCCTCAAGCAGGAAAAATTGCATTACAATCCGGTGCTGTTGATATGATTGTTTCTGATTGGATATGGGTATCTCGACTGCGTTCTACCGGGTCTGATTACACCTTTTATCCATACTCAACTACATCAGGCGCATTAATCGTGCCTCAAAACTCACCCATCAAATCACTGGCTGATTTACAGAATAAAAAATTAGGCATCGCAGGTGGTGAGTTAGATAAAAACTGGTTATTACTGCAAGCCTTAGCTCAGAAAAAAAATCAGTTAGACCTTAATACTTCTGTAGAAAAAGTCTATGGGGCTCCACCGTTATTAAATCAACAGCTATTACACGGCCGTGTTGATGCCGTTATTAATTACTGGCACTTTGCTGCCAGACTAGAAGCAAAAGGTTATAAACAGCTCATTAATGGCAAAACTATTTTAAAACAGTTAGGTATAAAAGCAGAGGTTCCCACCTTAGGTTATGTGTTTCATCATGGCTGGGGAGTTAAAAATCCAAAGATTATTAGCCAATTTCTGGCAGTCACTCAACACGCTAAAAATCAGTTATGTGAATCTGATAAAGTCTGGCAAGCGATTGTTCCGTTAACTAAAGCTAAAGATAAGGCAACCGAAAATATATTACGTGAACGCTATTGTGCAGGTAGGATTAAACAGTGGGGAGAAACAGAACAGCAAGCAGCCGCTAAAATCTATCAATTATTACGCAAACTCAGCGATAACAAATTAACGGGGCATTCAGAAACCATTCAACCAGGAACTTTCTGGCCTATTCAGCCTCAACCATAGCATGAATTTAGCGAACAAAACTTTAGCCACCTTGTCATTTATATTGTTGATTGCAATATGGCAAGGAATGGCACTGTATATTAATGATAATACCTTACCTACACCGATGGTCGTATTACAGGTATTTTGGCAAGAAATTGAATCCGGCCAATTACCCCACCATTTAGGGGTGACTTTATTACGCTTACTCGCCAGTTTTTCCATTGCTATGTTTTTAGGTTGTGCCATTGGCATTATCTTAGGTAGAAATAAAAAACTAGATGCTTTTTTTGATAACTGGCTGGTGATTTTTTTAAATATTCCCGCCTTAGTCACTATTATTTTATGTTATGTCTGGTTTGGATTAATTGAATCTGCTGCCATTTTAGCCGTAGTGATCAATAAACTACCCAATGTAATTGTCACTATTAGAGAAGGTACTAAAGCACTGGATAAAGACTTATTAGAAATGGCTCGTTGCTACCAGTTTAGTAAAAGGAAAACTTTTCTACATGTTATCTGGCCTCAATTACACCCTTTTGTGATGGCAGCCACACGTTCAGGTTTAGCATTAATCTGGAAAATTATTTTAGTAGTCGAACTGCTTGGCCGTAGCGATGGCATGGGCTACCAAATCCATTTGTTTTTTCAGCTATTTGATGTTGCTAGTATTCTGGCTTATACCATCGCCTTTATTGCGGTGATTCAATCCATTGAATTATTAATTTTAAAACCTTTAGATAAAAAAGCACTACGGTGGAAACGATGAGTGATATTCATATTGATATCCAGAATAAAACCTATCACACTGTGGATTCACTGCCTCATACAGCTATCTCTAATTTAAAACTCACCTTAGCCGAAAATAGATTTGTTTGCCTAGTGGGGCCATCGGGATGTGGAAAAACCACGCTTCTGAATATCATTGCCAACTTAGATACTCAATATCAAGGTGAAATAAGCTTAAGCCAAAATCATAAAAAACCCAGTATAGGTTATATTTTTCAAAATCCACGCCTATTGCCTTGGCGCACGGTTAGAGAAAACATTGAACTAGCATTAGAGAGTCCTCAAGCTGAGATTATTGATTCTTTACTTGAAACTATGCAATTGACTCATATTCAACATAGCTATCCCGAACATTTATCCTTAGGGATGAGTCGACGAATCGCTATTATTAGAGCTTTTGCTATTAATCCAGACATTCTACTGATGGATGAACCCTTTGTTTCTTTAGATGCACCTACTGCACGCCAAGTACGTGGTTTATTGTTGAATTTATGGCAACAGCGCCCCCATACTATCTTATTTGTGACTCATGACCTTAGAGAAGCTATTACCTTAGCAGATCAGCTAGTTTTTCTGTCCGCCTCGCCCATGTCGGTTGTTAGTGAAATTGAAGTGACTATTCCTAGAGCTGATCGTAATAATGAAGCACTGATTGAAGAATTCCGTCAGCATTTATTAACTAATTATGCTGAAATAAAAAATCTACTTTAGAACAAAAAAAGGCCAGAAAAACAACCATTGGAGCGCAGAGCTTTAAACTCGAT
>CAZMQH010000161.1:0-5396 GCA_964568245.1 uncultured Methylomarinum sp. | reverse complement strand
GATTAACCCGAACAACCCAAAAAAGGGTCACCGTATAGGCTGTGAATTTATAGATATTACCCCAAGAGCGGAGAATGCATTCGTTCGTTATATGAAAGAAGTTGAACATGAAAGTAGAAAGAATTTTGATTAAAAAGAAAATTTATAGTGTTTCTGAACTTAACAGAGAAACCAAAGACTTGTTATCAACCCATTTCTCTTTCATTCAAATTGAAGGTGAAATATCCAATTTAAGCCAGCCCTCTTCAGGCCATATTTATTTTTCTTTAAAAGATAAAAGAGCGCAAATCCGTTGTGCCATGTTTAAATCACAATTACGTCGCCTTTCTTTTACACCGAGCAATGGTAAACAGGTCGTCATCTCGGCTCAGGTTAGCCTATATGAAGCTCGTGGTGACTATCAATTAATTGTGGATAAAATGCAACAGGCGGGTGAAGGTGATCTACAGCTTGCTTTTGAGCAATTAAAATCAAAATTATTTAATGAAGGCTTATTTGAGCAAAACATAAAACAAACATTACCCTCACTTCCCCAGCATATAGGTGTTATTACTTCACCTTCTGGTGCGGCTATTCATGACATTTTAAGCGTTTTAAAAAGACGTTTCCCTGCCATCCCCGTACTTATTTATCCAACGGCTGTTCAAGGTAACACGGCAAAAGCTGAAATATGTAAAGCCATAGAAACCGCTAACCAACAGAAACAAGTTGATATTTTATTATTAGCCCGTGGTGGTGGTTCACTTGAAGACCTTTGGTCGTTCAATGAAGAAATCGTTGCTCGTGCAATTGTAAAAAGTAAAATTCCTATTATTTCTGGCATTGGTCACGAGGTAGACTTTACCATTGCTGATTTTGTTGCAGATTTACGCGCCCCAACCCCCTCCGCTGCAGCGGAAAGTGCAGTTCCCAACCAGCAATCATGGCTCAATAATTTCCAAGCTATTGAATATCAATTACAGCAAATTATTCAACGTCAACTGACTCAACATAAGCAAGCTATTGACTGGCTAAGCAAACGCCTTCAACAACAACACCCAGGTCAACAATACCAGCGTCATGCACAAACGCTTGATAACTTAGAGGCTAGATTACAGCGTGTTATTCAGACAAAAATAAAACATGCTTATCATGTACTTGCCAAGCAGAGTAATATCATTGAACGACATAATCCTGCAAACAGGATTATTCGTTACCAAGAACAACTTAACTATTTAAGTAATCGCTTAAAGAGTTCGATTGAGCATAAACTTGAAACACTTAAAAGAAAGCAATCAGCCATTATTCACACCTTAAATGCGGTCAGCCCTTTAGCTACTCTAGAAAGAGGCTATTCAATTACCAGCAGTCTCAGCCAACCCTCTATTGTGAGTGACAGCGAGCAAATTTCTGTCAATGATATGATTGAAACCCGCTTTGCTCATGGATCAGCCATAAGTCAAATTACAAAAATCAATTATGAATAAAAAAGTTACACTTTTATTTTTTTTTAGTCTATTTTTTTCGACATTAAGTGTCGCAAATAAACTGCCTGAACAATTAGCCGTTCCAGGTGGCCTTATAAAACTGCCCGTTGCTGAAGTGAGTCAACCATCACCCACTGTATTCTTTAATAATAATCGCGTAGCCCTATTTAAAGGTAAGAATTATTGGCTAGCTTTGGTTGGTATTCCTCTATCTTTAAACCCCAGTGAGCACACAATAATTATTAAATCAGCAGATAAGAGCCGTGAATTGAGCTTCAACATCAGTGATAAGGATTACCCTGCCCAATATCTCACCATCAAAAAGAAACGTATGGTTTCGGGCTTTACAGATGCAGATTTAAAAAAAATAAATTCCGATAAAAAAGCGATGGCCTCAGCAAAATCCACGTGGTCTGAACATATTATGAATACCGGCTTTATCCCCCCCGTTGATGGTCGCCTTAGCAGCCTCTTTGGCTTAAAACGCTTTTTTAATAAAATTCCCAAGCGTCCTCATAATGGGCTTGATATTGCTGCGGTAACAGGCACCCCCATTATTGCTCCGTCATCCGCTAAAGTGATTGACACAGGAAACTACTATTTTAATGGGAATACTGTTTTCTTAGATCATGGGCAGGGCTTGTTAACGGCTTATCTGCATCTTAATGAAATAAAAGTCAAACCAGGGCAGCTTGTTAAGCAAGGGGATATATTAGGAACCGTGGGTGAAACAGGCAGGGTAACAGGACCGCATTTACATTGGATTGTGTATTTAAACAACACACCAGTAGACCCTGCTTTATTTATTGCCGACGATATAGCACGGCTTGATGCTAGAAATAAAAAGTAAGAAAAATGCGCCAGTCAATAAATTTAACAGTTGGCATATTGATTTAAATTACAATAAAACTTTGTAGATACTACCGCGATTACGAGTGGGGAACTCGTTCCCATGAGCTCCGTGGGAACTTCCTTACAACGCGTTGCGTTGCGAAATGCAGCGCGAGGGAACCAGAGCTTAAGGTTTATTTCTTTAAAAGGCTAAACCACAACAACACAATTTCTGCCTTGCTGTTTAGCTGTATACATTGCGGTATCTGCTGCCTCAATCATTTGTTTATAAGAATTATATTTTGGGTCATATAAACTAACACCAATACTAATAGTTAAGGCATGCCCCTGAAATCGTTGTTTAAGGATTTTTCCTTTCCGCTCTATCTCTAAGCGAATACGTTCCGCATAACAATAGGCACCTTTTGCTGATGTAGCATGTAATACAAAAACAAACTCTTCCCCACCATATCGCCCAATAAAATCATGGGGCCGAGTTAATGTCTGCATGATTTGGGCAACAATTTTGAGCACGTCATCCCCTGCTTCATGCCCACATGTATCATTAAATTTTTTAAAGAAATCTATATCAATAAAGCCAACAGCCACACTATCTAATTGATCTTCATCCTCTCGAAAGGTCTCTGTCAAATATTCAATCACCATCCGTTTATTAAGCAAGCCCGTTAACCCATCAACTTCAGCCCGTCGCTTCTCAAGCTGAAAGCGCTTTGCATTATTTAATGCCACACCTAATTCATGAATAATAGGGGTAATTTGAGTTATATCCTTAGATGATATAAGATTTTTATTCACTTCATTATCCATATACAAAAGCGCTATTAATCTATTCTGATTCAGTACGGGAACAATTAAATATTCATCTACATTAAATTCATCTAAAAACTTTTTATTATCCCCACCAACCTTAATAACAATAGCTTTACGTTCTCGTAAACTATTTAAAATGGTTTTAGATAAGGACTCTATTTTTATAATTTGGTTTTGTAGAATATTTTGACTCAATGCTTCAGGACAACTATAAGTAGCGGCTAAACTTCGTTGCTTTGTTTTGACTTCAAAAAAAACAATTTTATCAAAATCAAAATCAGCTTTAATAGCAGCTAGAGTCCAAGGTATTATTTTATCGAAATCAAGACTCTTATGAGGAACAGTTAAACTAGCAAAAGAAAGCCTACTGTCTAAATTGGTAGCTGCCTCAATTGGTTTTTTATAATGACTTAGCAGTAGAGCTGTTTCGATTAGAGTCGCTCGTAATTGATTAAGGTTGGGAAACTTAATCCCATAAAACTCTCGCGTATTTTGCATTTCATTATCAACAAAAGCTAATAACGACTCAAGATCTAAGCTAGCAATATTTAGATAGCTTGAAACATCGGCATGTAATTCAGGTGGATTATTAACCTTCGTAGAACCGATACCTTGCATCCAAGCAATATAATTTGCAAAATTAACAATTGAAATATCTGCTCTATATTTTGCATAAGGTGTGTCATCCTTTGGCAAATCATGGTGACAGTAAACAATAGCTGAAATTTGTTCAGGGATATCCCATTGCTGACAAAAAACAAAACCCATTTCAGCATGGTTTAAACCAAAAAAATCATGCTCCCCCTTAAGTGTTGATTGCTCGTCATCCTTACATGCCAGCAAAAAATCACTATAACTGACTTTCCCATGCGTTTCTAAAACAATTTTACCAATATCATGCATAAGGCCTGCACAATACATTAAGTCAGGGTCTTCATGCTTTAACGCTGTTGCAATGGCTCGACTAAGGGATGCTACAAATAAGCAATGCTGCCAATAAAATAATTGATCAAATTCTTCCTTAGCTTTATGTTGAATCAGTTTATTATAAAAAAGCTGATTCAAAGCTAATTGTCTTACTGAAGAAAAACCCAATATATTGACCGCACGTTTAATTGAAGTCACTTTATGAGATAAAGCAAATGCCGCTGAATTTACGTTGCGTAAAACTTTAGCGGCTAAAGTCGGTTCTGTTTCAATTAATTTCGACAAGTCAACAACATTAGTCTTTTCATCTTGAGTCAATCTGAGCAGTTTAATTGCAGCAGCAGGTATAACCTGTAAACCATCTACTTTATGCTTTAATATTAAATCAGCTGCCTGGTTAACAACTAAAATATCATTAGTGAAATCGTTCATAAAACATCATTAGCCATAAAGTAAAGATAGAATTTAAATAAAAACTAAGATTAATATAACTACTCATAATATTATAATTTATGTAAAAAAACAGGGAAGCACTTCTTAGTTTATACTCTCAGGCTAAAAATACCAGCAAACTCCATGTAAAATACCGCTTCATTCGCTATTCTAAAGCTCTAAAAACAAATTAAGCCAAGAACCTCAGGATTCTTGGCTTAATAAAAACATTAAAATAATATGGCTATTTCTCTAATTTATTTAAACTCTCCAATGCCTTTTTAGCTTCATCAAGTCCTTTATATTTTGCATCAGCAACAACTGCTTTTTCTAATTCCACTTTTGCTTCTTCATTTCTGCCTTTAGCAAGATAAACCATGGCTAAATGATAATGCATTTCAGGTATAACACCTTTTTTAGTTATCACTGATTCCAAAGTAGTCAGTGCAATATCAAGGTTCCCTTTTTTATAATTGACCCAGCCATAAGTATCTAAAAAAGCAATATGTTCTGAGTCTTTTAAGGGGTCAATCAATGCATAAGCCCTATCTATCGCATTATTATCAGGGATTTCTACCAGTAAAGCCGCTAAATTATTAATCGCCAAAAGATTTTTTGGGTCAATTTTCAACAAACCTTCATAGGCCTCTATCGCTCTATCTGTATCACCAGCAATCGTATTCAAAACACCTAATTGCATGAAAAAATAACGGCTATTAGGAATTTCTTTTAAAGCCTGCTGATAAATATCAATAACCTTATTTAACTGCTTTTTAATGATATAAATAGAAGCTAAATTTTTATACCCTATCTCTACTTTTGGCTTTAGCTCGACCACCTGTTTAAACAAAGCTTCAGCTTTAGACAACTGATTTCTTTGTCTATGTAACGCGGCTCGCATGGTAATAA
>CAZMQH010000160.1:0-5398 GCA_964568245.1 uncultured Methylomarinum sp. | reverse complement strand
ATATTAAAGCTACACCCGTTTTACAGTGCATCCACAAGGGGATGAAATGATTTACTGTCTAGTGCTTTCTTTAATAAGTCGCTATATCTTTCAATGACTTTGTTTGATAATAATTGTTCTTCATCGACCCGAAAAAGTAATGGAACAGCTGTTTGGCTCAAAATAATATCTTCGCTAGCCTCATTTTTTTCACCATTAAAAACAATGCCAATAATCGGTATTTTTCGTCTTTTTAGTTCAGCAATAGTCAGTAAGGTATGGTTAATACTGCCGAGATAATGACGAGAAACCACTACCACACTTGTTTTCAGATGTTTAATTAAATCCGCAATCAACAAATGATGACTTAAAGGCACCAGTACGCCGCCTGCGCCTTCAATAACCAGTGTGTTTTTGCTTGCGGGCAACACAAAGTCTTGCAGATTAATGGTTATATTATCTATTTCGGCGGCCGCATGGGGCGACATAGGCTGAGTTAAACGGTAAGTTTCAGGGTGAAAAATACAAGCCTCGTTGTTTAGCCATTTTTTAACCTTCATGGTATCGGTATTATCCAAATCACCCGCTTGCACGGGTTTCCAGTAATCGGCTTGCAGTGCTTTGGTTAAAATAGCGGAAACAACGGTTTTTCCAACATTGGTTCCAATACCTGTTACAAATATTTTTTTCATCTTTAAAACTCTATCCTGATACCCATTTCAGCACCTCTTCCGGCTTCTGGGGCAATGTTACGTAAATAGGAAACTGAGTTACGAATCTCACTATCCAATAAGTTGTTGGCTTTAACAAATAACAGCATTTCCGCGTGGTCGGTAATATTCAGGCGGTAGTTAGCCGAAAGATCCAATAACCAATAGCCTGCAGTCTCTGTTTCATTTAAGCCTGAATTATCCTGGCTTTCTGCCCGTGTTATTCTCACCTTGCTGCTCCAGTCTGGGTTATTCCATGACAGTTGCATACCATATCGTAAAGGAGGCATACGAGGAATATCATTACCTTCAGTAAATTGTCCTCTCACATAGTCAGAGAACAATTGACTTTCCATGTTTCCATAGCTTGTTTCCATAAGCGGAATATTGATTTGTGCTTCAAAGCCATGAAATATGGCATTTTGTTGCTGGGCATTAAAGATGGCAAGACATTCATCGCCTGCTACGCAATTGTTGACCACACTTTCGGTGTTTTTACTAAATAACAGACCACTGTTAACGGGGGTAATATAATCGTTGACCCAGTTTTGAAATAAATTAATATCAGCCTGAAACCAGTCATGATCAATATGAAAGCCCAATTCAATGTTATGCGAGGTTTCATTATTCAGCGTACTGTCGCCTATCTCAAAGCTTTGTGTGCCGTGATGGGCGCCATTGGCAAATAACTCCTGTACATCGGGTGCGCGTTGGGAGCGCGAGAATGTCAGTTTAATGGAGTCCTCGTCAGTCACGCTCCACAATGCGGAAGTAGAAAAGCTGACAGGGGTATGCGATGTTTTTGTCAAAGCCGTTTCCATCCATTGCTGTTCAACTCGCAAACCAAATTGATAGGTGATATGTTCAGTATGAATATCCTGTACGCTAAAAAAACCTACGCTATCAATATCTGTTATGGGTACCACTGCTTCATGGCCCAGAGCAGAGAATCGGCTGTTTTTTGTTTGCATACCCAGTACACCATGGTCAAAAAAGGCCCAAGGTTTTTGGATCAGTTCTAGGCGGCTTTCAAAGCCTTTATTACTAAATAGGGTACCTGCTTCCCCGTTCTCGATTTCAATATGTTGATAATCGTTATAACCCAAACGCAGGCGTAATTTTTCAGCAAAAGGCAGTGGCTCATTAATTTCTGCTTTCATATCATAGCGAGTTTGTTTCTGATTTATTCTGATTTGTTCTTCGTGTTCGTGTTCGTGCTCGTTGGAAGGAATCCCATAGGTGCTATCCATATGATTGGCGGATAAACCGATAAAACCTTGCTTGCCGATAAAAGAAAAGCCAGCGGTGCCACTACGGGCGCGGGTATTTGTGTTGTTTAGCCTGCCATCATTGACTGGAACTTGTAAATCAATACTGTCCCGATAAAAACCATCTAAGTGCCAGGCAATATTGTCTTTGCCGCCGTCCAGTTTAAAGGCGGATGATTTACCTTCGTTAACGGTATTGTAGCGTTGTTCAAAGGCACCTTGCACACGTGCGTCTGGCACGCTATTGGGTATCCTGTTATCAAGCACATTCACTATGCCGCCTATAGCTCCACTGCCATATAATAAGGTTGTAGGACCTTTAAGCACCTCAATTCGTTCTGCCCATAAGGCTTGTGTACTATTGGCATGGTCGGGGCTTAATGAAGACACATCCAAGCTGCCCAGACCATTTTGTAGCACATGCACACGCGAACCCGATTGGCCACGTATAACGGGGCGACCAACGCCAGGACCAAAGGATTGATTACTGATTCCCAGCTCATCTTTTAAGGTCTCACCCACTGTTGAGCTGGCTTTCATACGTAAATTATCGCCTGTTAAAATTGAAACCGGCAATGCGGAGTTGGCAGTAGACTGCCCTAATGGTGTGCTGATTAGGATTAGATCCAGCTCCTGAACATGATCAGATTCAGCATAAACAGGAAGAGTATTCAGTATTAAAAGGGGAAGAGTTAAAAACAAACGGTGATTGAACATGACTTGTTGGTATATTTTGTTTGGGTTGAAGGGTAATAGGTAGTTTTAGAGTGTAATAAAAAACATTTTAGTTGTTATCATCTGAGTATTTAGGAGGCTTGTGGCAAGAAAAACACAATCCATGTAACTCTATAGTTAAGGATGCGGGTGTAAACTGAATGTTCGTACTCATTGTAGATATTGTTTGATAGATAGACGTCGCATCAAGCTCAAATGCATTTTTACAGTGATCACAAATTAAAATAATTGATTGATGTTTTGTCTCGGCTTGTAAGCAGCCAATAAATGCATTGATTGATTCTATTTTATGTACCAACCCCGCATCCATCAAGAAATCTAAGGCGCGGTAGATGGTGACTGGCTTCGCCTTAGCATCTTGTTCGCGAAATAAATCCAGTAATTCATAAGCGCCTACCGCCTTGTGACTGGAGCAAATTAATTCCAGAATACGACGACGAATAGATGTCAGACGCACCCCTTTTTGTCTGCAAATAGTTTCTGCGGATAGTAATGCCTGAGTCATACACGCCTGGTGGTTGTGCGGTTGTTGTAGCACTTTTTCATTCATGGGTTTATGCATATTACTCGATGTTCCAGTTTTTAGGTTTATGGGATAAGATTCAATGTCATTGAACTGAGAAATTTGTAGTGGCAGTGCTTGCTATTAAGCTCTTGTCTCAGGTGGGGATAGGGCTTAAGAGCAGTAACCTAACGGTATTAGGGAAAGGATAATTACCCTTTCCCCCTATTTTTTAGTATTTCCTGAATTCAAGTTAAAAAACTGGAACATCGAGTATTAGGCTCTCATCAAAAAAAAATAAAGGATTGATTTTAAAGTAACTTATTTTTGTATTTTTCATGCTCTTTTATGCAGAATTGTTTGCTACGCGACAGCACGCCATTTTCGGGGAGTTTTCTCCTAGTAAAAGGATATAAGGGAGGCAGTAAGTGAGTGGAAAATAGGGTTTGAGTTACATAAATGTAAGACTGTCAAATAATGAAATGTTATAATATTACATTTTTTTTAAAAAGACAAGAGAGGTGGGTATATTATTTGTTACTGCCTCCCTAAGGTCTAGTGCTCGTGACGCTCCACGTCTCTGGATGAGTTCCCACGCAGAGCATGGGAACTATTTTTTTATATCGGTTAATTAGGTTTTCTGGTGAGTCCAATACAACACCCTACCCATATATCCCATTGATTTTTCAATGTTTTAAATTGTAATATGGGGATTTTTTAAATCATTTTTTTTGGAGACGATAGCCGCTCAATGTGAGAATAGGCTGAATATTCTCACCATTCCTATTGATTTTGTATAAAAAATTTTTTTTCGACTATTCTTCTAGATGAATTAGTTGAAGCTATTTATAAAAAAAGGGTAACTATCAACAATTGCTCCTGCATCCATGCAGTCGGCCCAACCAATTATCTTTGGCGAATGTTTAAGTCAACAGTCTTCACTCATAAAATATGGAGTTAGAATGAAAAATTTATTTTTATTGTTACTATTACTTTCAGTAACAGCAGTCGCTATGGCAAGCGGGGATGCGACTTCTATTCAACCAATAGAGGTAAAGGAAAAACATTCTAATTGGACGTTTAATGGACAAGCAGTCGCCTATACTCAAACGGTAGATAGACATGGGGATGCACATTTGTTCTCTAATGATACAACCTATGGTGCACTCGGTTTGCAGCTAAAAGCTGACAATAAAGATCTATTTTATGGTTTAGGTGTAGGAGTTGAAGTGTCGGCCATTGGCCAGACTGAAGCATATTCAGATATACCAGATACACCTAATAGTTTTGTTTTTCCATTTGTACAGGGTGGCGATGCACAGGTGCAATCTGCTACTATCACACAAGCATATATTACTTATGATTTAGGAAGGACATCCTTTAAAATTGGTCGCCAAACACTTTCAAAATCTATTTCACCATTCGTATACACTGAAAATTGGCAAATGTTTAAAAATACTGTCGATACTGCACTCATTATCAACAAAGATATTCCTGATACCTCACTTATCTATGCTCTAATTGGTAAGGCAAACAGTAGTATTGGACGTTTAGACAACTTCGATTATGTCAACTATAATGGTACGCTCACGCATATGTTTACAGTACAAAACAAGTCCATTCAAAATTTGCAGATGACAGGTACGTATTATTATGCCCCTGATGCTGACTTTACAGTAGCGGGTGACCTTCATACAGTATGGGGGGATGTAAAATACAAAAATTCTGGTTTCCTTCTTGCCATTCAAGGCGGTAGAATTTTTGGAGAGGGTCTCCATAAAGAGACAAATGCATTGGGTGTGATGGCAGGAGCAGCCATTGGTATCATCAATTTATCTGTGGCTTATTCATCTGTCAATGACGGTGATGTAAGAATAACAAACTACGCATCAGTTCAACGTCCTGCACCAGCGGTTGGAATTAAAAGCCCGCTTTATACACAAATGGTTTTAGATAACATTGGTAATCACCAAGCCATTAACTCCGATTGGGTTAAAATAGCAATCAGCGCTAAAGCACTTGGTGGTAAGCTAAGTTTAGCTGTGGGCGGGGCATTTGATAACAATAGCCCAGAAAAAGGCCAAACAGGTTCTGCATTTGGTCGCAACCCATATGAGCTTGATTTAGTATACAAAACGAAAGTAAAACAAGATATCACACTTTTTGCTGCCTATGTTTACACATCTAGAGACCATACGCTTACT
>CAZMQH010000159.1:0-5401 GCA_964568245.1 uncultured Methylomarinum sp. | reverse complement strand
CGAACAAAAATCCTGCCCAATATTGGACGATTATTTATTTCCAGCTCCCTTAGATTAGAGTTGTTCTTGTGAATAAATAAATAAAACTTATTTAAAATCAGTTGATTAAAATAATATATTTGTTAAGAACCCAGATAAAATACAGTTTTATCTGTTTTTTCAAAAAATGAAGTACACTAAAAAACATAATATACTAATTATTAATGAATATTCACAAGAATAACTCTATTATAATTGAGCTTTTCTAGCCTGAGCAACTGTCCACTACTTTTAGCTGAATATGAAGAGGCCAAATAGTCTTACATAATATCAAGTAGTCGCGGCGAGTGGCGAAGTGTATTTATAAGGCATTTACCTCTTAGAAAATTGCTAAACGCACCGTACCTTATTTCTACTCAACTGCCTTATTCTCACCAATTGTAAAGTTAATCAATTATATCAAGTGCGTTTTCTAATTCATTATTGTTCATCTTATCCAGTGGCAAAGCTAATATTTTATTGATGCGCTGTTCAAAAATATTAAAAGTTCTTTCAAAAGCAGCCAGTACCTCTTTTTCTCCTCCTTTAGTATGGCTCGGTTCAAGAGTTGCCCAGTTTACCTTTAAAACAGGGGTTAAAAAGGTTTTGTGTGATAATGAGCGATAGCGAATACACAAAAATGGGGCTGAGTTGGCTGTCAATGTTGAGCAATTTGTTATATTTTTGTGCTATTAGATTGCCGATTAACTTACAGCATAATCTTATCGTTAAGATCCTGATAAGTGGTAATCACATCATATTTTATATCTGCATGATTCAACGCTTCAAAATGCTTTTTAGCGTAATCAATTCTTTTCTTTTCAATCTCCCTCAGTTGCATAGTTTCCATACTGCCTTTTGTTTCTGCAATAAAATACACGTACTTGAATTTATCGGTATCAAAAACGATTGCCCAGTCAGGGTTATAGTTACCAACAGGGGTAGGGATTTTAAAGTCATTGGGAAGTTTGGCGTAAACTAAAACTTCGCCATTCTCTAGCTCTTTTGCAAACTCTTGTTCTATTTTAGAATCTGTTTTTAAGTAATCATAAATATGTTTTTTTACTTCTAAAATATTACTGTTTAAAGAGCCTTTAAAATTATTAACCGTAAATATTTTGTCTTCGTAAGTGTTATCGGTTTTAGAATAGACAATATTATTGATTAAAGTGGCTGCTTTTTCATCGTTGATAATTTTAGAGATTTCTTTGATGAAACTTTCAGGGTTTACCTGAAAATTATAAAAGGTATTTGCCTTTATTTTTTGCAAAATGGAAACAACCGTTTTTCTATTGAGTCGGGTTTCTTTAGCAATTCCCCCAATTAAATCATATTTAACCGCCCCTAATAATGAGTTAGCCTTTTCGGTAACATCACGGGTCTTAACCATACTATTACTTGATTTTAAGCTACTTTCATCCATTGTTTTTTTCTGTTCCCCTTCTGTAATATGAACAATGACTTTTTTAACGGATAATTTATTATCTATCGTTGAAACACTTTTTTTAATCAGTTCTTCATCCGAAAAATCGACTTCATAAACGGTTTTAATTTTAATTTTATTCCATAGGTCTTGGAACTCTTTTTTAGCAAAATTAGCATTAGGCTTAAAATCAGCAATATCAATATTATCTGCTTTACCATCGCTACTGGCTTGAAAGTTAGCCGTGGTATGTATTTTTTGCATTAACTCACAAACACTGGTTTTAAAGGGAATGAGTTCAGCAGGGAGTTCTACGGTATCATCCTCTATCGCTTTAACCAGCTTGTCCGTGATTTTATAATCCTTATCAATATAAGCTTGCTCTCTAAACTGAAAAATAAAATCCATTGCCGATTGATTAGTAAACGTCAATTGCTCGCCTTGTTCATTTGTTAGAACACGATCCACTAAGGCTTCAGGGGTTAAAATAACAGGTCTATCAGACAGTGATTCAAGCACCTCTTTTTGCAACTGTTTAGAAAAACTCGCATACGACTCGCTGGCAATCACCGTTAAGGTATTCACCTCAAAAAAATCATCCTCTAGTGCAGCAACATCCATGCGTGTGCCTTTATTTTCGCCACGACATTTCACACTAATTCTTAGCCCACGCCCAATTTCTTGACGTTTGTTATCTTCGGCTTGGCTATGTTTTAAGGTGCAAATCTGAAACACATTCGGATTATCCCAGCCCTCACGTAAAGCAGAATGTGAGAAAATAAAGCGTGTTGGTTCATCAAAACTGAGTAAACGCTCCTTATTTTTCATGATTAAATCATAGGCACTCATATCGGTACTATCCTGCTTTTCTGATTTGGTTTTACTGATGGAATCAACCAACTTGCCTTTCTTATCAATCGAGAAATAACCTTTATGGATTTCTTCCGTTTTATGCTCATCTAAATATTGATTGTATTCATCATCAAACAAATCACGCTTAGCAATGGCTAGCTTATATTCTTCTTCAAAAACACGTGCATATTCGCCTTTTTCATCGCCTTGTTCATAGTCTCGATACTTCACTACTTCATCAATAAAAAACAGGGACAACACTTTGATACCTTTATTAAATAAAGCCCGCTCTTTTTCGATATGAGATTTTATGGTTTCCCGAATTTGAATACGCCTTAACTGCTTCTCGTCCACTTCCCCTCTACTTTGCCCCACGCCTATAGTGATGCCATTGGTAAAAGAGACGGTATTGCTTGAGCCATTTATTTCTTTAACGATAAAACCTTGATACTGCTTCAACTCATTGGATAAGGTAAACAGGTTATCTGTTTCTATTATTTTTCTAAGGACTTTTTTAATACCCGTTTTTTGCTTTATTTCAAACTCAAGGCTGGCAGTGGGGTAGCGTTTTGGGTGGATATTAATCGCATCTAAAAAAAGATAACTGTTGGTGCCGCTGTTCCCCAGTACCTCAATGCCTTTTACCTTGATTTTTTTAACCAGCTTTTGGTTATAAGCATCTATCGCATCTAGCCTGTAAACCTCATTATATTTTTTATCTTTTTTATGCGTGGCGGAATAGCGCAATACACATAAGGGGTTAAATTCTTTAAATAAACTTTCGGACTTACCAAAGCGTTGCGGCTCATCAATAATTAGAATAGGTCTGGCTCTGCTGATAATATCAATCGGGCGTTCTGATTGAAGGCTATCTAATTTTTGATATATCTTGCGTGATTCTTTGCTCTTGGTGGCAAACGCCTGATAATTCATAATCAACACTTCAATATTTGCAGTATTGGCAAAACTTTTAATATTAACAATATTTGATTTATTTTGTGTATTGTAGATAGAAAAACGGATTTTCTTGCCATACAAATCCTGAAAATGATCGGCGGTTATTTGTAGGGATTTATGCACCCCTTCACGAATCGCTACCGATGGCACCATAATAATAAACTTACTCCAGCCATATTTTTGGTTCAGTTCGAACATAGTTTTGGTGTAAACATAGGTTTTACCCGTGCCTGTTTCCATTTCAATACTAAAATTTGGTGTGCCATCTAAGCCTAATAATTGCTTACTGGTACTAAGCCCTTGTTCTTTCTGTAAGGCTTGAACATTTTTTGTTAGTTCGTTGTCACTTAACTCTAATTTTTTATTGGCAAATATTTCATGCACTACAAGCCCTGTTCGATCAACAATATCTTTGCTATGCCCTTTGCTTTGCCCTGCAAAACAAGCCACCACGGCTTGTGTGGCATCACTTTGGTATTTTTGCTGTTTAAACTGTAATTTAATCCCGTTCGCCATCTTATATCACCGTAATCAAGGATTCAGGTGAAAGACGTTTAAAGCGTTCTTCCAGGTTAATACGGTCTTTACTGGCGGCAAAACTGGCATCTTTAAACACGACTTTAAAGGGTTTTAATGCCGCTATTTCATCAATAATTTTGACGTTGATATTGTCATCAAAACAGGCGACTAAGGCGTTGGTTTGCACAATAAATACGCTGTTACCGTGCATTGTTTTTTGTTCAATCGGGTGATTAAGCTCTAGTCCTAAATCTAAAATCACTTGGGTGAGTAAATCATCAGGGGTTCGGTCTGCTTTGATATTGCTTTCTAAAGCAAACAGATCATCTTGCTTTAGCTGTTTAGGGTGGTAGTAGACTTCTTTCATATTGCTGGAGTCGGCTTTATAGACGCGAAAGCCTATATCTAGTGTATCAATCCCTGCTTTATCTTTATTCTCTTCGACTATTTTTTTACCTGCACGGCGGATGCGTTCTTTGCCTATTTCTGCAATGGTTTTGTAGCCTGCTTTATAGGCTTCGGATTTTTCATCGGTGGCTTCGGGGAGTTGTACCATGATGAATTTTCGGTTGCCACCGTCTTCTGCGTTGAGTTGCATGACGGCGTGGGCTGTTACACTAGATCCAGCAAAAAAATCTAATACAATCTCATTACTATTACATATCTGTGGTACAAGGGTTGTTAATAAAGAAAGGGGCTTTGAGTAATCAAAAATATTCCCACCAAATACTTGCTGTATCTGGCGGGTTGCTTCAGTATTAAGACCTACTTTATCAATAATTAGTGATGAAAATGGGTTGTATTTGCTTTTTAATTCATTTTTGAATCGTTTTTGCATAGGCCTTTTTGAAATAGTATTTGGAAATATAACTCGACTTTCATTAATCATTTTTTCCATAGAGCTAGGTATGTATGCCCAAACTCTATTTGGATTAAATGGAAAGACGTTACCAGTAGAAGGGTCAATCAAGTTATAAGCCTGATTAGGCCTCATTGAGGCTGTCATTCCTACTGTTAGGTCTCCATGTACCCACGCTCCACGCGGGTCATTATCTGGGTTTAAATAATTTTTAAAATCTTTTTCTATCCCTTGAAAGTCATCTAAGCAACCTTTTTGATATGAGACAACATACTCATGATCTGCTGAAACATTATTATCAGCCATTGCAGATGATGCCCTCCGCTTCCAAATAAACTCGGTAACAAAATTCTCCTCCCCAAAAACCTCATTACAAACCTTCCTTAAATTATGCACTTCATTATCATCAATACTGATAAAAATAACCCCATCTTCTTTCAGTAAATCCCTAGCCACTACCAAGCGTTCATACATCATACTCAACCAATCCGAATGAAATCGGCCATTGGTATCGGTATTTTTAAACAGCTTGTTATCGTCCTCGTCTGTTGTGCCTAGCTCTTCTTCGTAATCCGCTTTTTTAGCGGTGTAGTTATCTTTATAAATAAAATCCTTGCCTGTGTTGTAGGGCGGGTCAATATAAATCATCTTGATTTTACCTAAGTAGGATTCTTGTAAAATCTTCAACACTTCAAAGTTATCGCCTTCGATATACACTTTTTCGGTGCTATCAAAATTCACGCTGTCTTCTCGGCAAGGGCGTAGGGTTTTGG